>CAYRHK010000189.1:0-5215 GCA_964423825.1 uncultured Terricaulis sp.
CGATGCGATCAGTTTGATCTTCAGGCCGCTGAAATCGATCGTGCCCATCCATTCGGGACGATCGCGGTCCTTGTGCGCCATCTCCATCTTCGAGACGAAATTCTCGTAACCCGAAAACAGAATGATCAGCACGAGATTGCCGGCGAGCGAGAGGTCGACCAGCGTCAGCACGAGCAGAATGATGTCCGTCTCGTCCATCGTCAGCACTTGCGGCGCCTGGAGATAGAGTTCGCGAAAGAAAGTGATGATGAGAATGGCGAGCGCGGCGATGAGCCCGAGATAGACCGGCGCCATCAACCAGCGGCTGGTGTAGATGACCCACTCGATCACCCGTTCCAGCGTCGGCGTGCGGCGCGCGTCCTCGTCTTTGCTCATGGCGACCCCCGAAAAGCGCAGCGAACCTAGGAAGTCGCTCCGATGCCGCCAAGCGTGCTCGCGCGCGAGGAGGGTTGCGCGCTGGCGCCTCAGTGGGGATGATCTGCAAACAGGGGGAGTTAGACTATGTACGAACACGGAATGATTGCGCCGGTTGTGGTGTTGGCGGCCTGGTCGCTGGTCATGCTGCTTTGGCTCTATCTGACGCGCATCCCGGCGATGCAGCGGGCCAAGATCAGGCCCGGCCAGGCCAGCAAGGCTCAGATGGAAGCATTGCCCGGCTGGGCGACCAATCCCGCCAACAACTACAATCACCTGATGGAGCAGCCGACGATCTTCTATGCGATCGCGTTCGCGCTGCAGTTCCTGAGCGAAGGCGAGGTCCATCCGATCAACATCGGTCTGGCGTGGACATACGTCGCGATTCGCGTTCTGCACTCGTTGGTGCAGGCCACGGTGAACATCATCCTCATCCGCTTCCTGATCTTCTCGGCAGGCTCATTGGTCCTGATGGCGTTGACGTTTCACGCCCTGATCGCGGTTGGCGCCGTGGATATCAGTCTGCCTCATTGAGGACGCGGACCGCCGTCGTTGCTCATCGCCATGATCCAGTCGCGCATGAGCGCTACTGCGCGTTCGTCGACCAGCGTGCGGCCGGTCTCGGGCATCATCACGCCCGGATCGGTCGAGGCCATGCGATGAACCAGGATCGAGCGTTCGGGGTGGCCAGGTTCAATGTCGAAGGCGAGGCCGCCGGAGGCGCGCCCGGCCGCTATCGGGCGTTTGAACAGGCCCCAGAGCGCGGGTTCGCGCTGGCTCCAACGCAGGTCGAGGCCCGACGTGTGCCCGGGCCCTTCCGGGTTATGGCAATGCGCGCAATTCACGTCGAGATAGGCGCGCGCGCGCTGATCGAGCGTGCCATCGCTTGGATCGTAGGCGTCAGGAACGCGTGGCGCATCGGCCGGTGCTTGATCGAGCAGCCCGTTCAAGACCCACACGCCGAGTTGCGGCGCCGACCCTGCCTCGACGACTAGGCCCGGTTGCCGGAATTCCGGATAAGCGTAGTCGCGATTCAAGTTCCGCGCGCTCGGCCCGATCGGTGTGATCGCGCCGGCGCGGTCGTGGCAGGCGCGGCATTCGTTGCGATTGGGCACGTGCCAATCGAGCGCCACGGCGGCGCCGGCTTCATTGGTGAAGTTGATCGGAATGTCGGCGCCCACTGGCGAATAGCGTGCCTCGGTCTGCGCCTCGTTCCAGACATAGGGCAGCGTCACCCAGCCTTCGGCGCGCCGGATCAGCAGTCGCGTTTCGAGGAAACGTAAGTTCTCGTTGGGCGCGCGCATGTCGGCGGCGAAGGTGAAGGTCTTGACCAGCACCGTGCCAACGGGAAAGTCGAACACGTCCTCGGCGCTGTAGCGCGCCCTCGCGTCGGCGGGGATGTACACATAGCGGAATTTGAGCGCCCCATCCGACCAGAGCGGGGTGTTCAGATCGTAGGGCGTCACCCGAGTGTTGGGCATGCGCGCGCCAGCGTCTTGGAAGAGGCGATAGGCCGACAACAGCTCCGGCGGTCGTTCGGCCATGATGGCGCGATCGTTCACCGGCGCCGGCGCCTGCGCTGCAGCGTTTGGCAGCACGAGCGCCAGCGCGATCAGCGCGGCCCAGGCCCATGTGCGCCTAATCATCGATGCGCACGCGCTCGGGCTCTTCGACGTTCAAGAGCGGGGGCGGCGTGGGGTCGGGGTTGGCCTCAGTGAGCGGCATGCCCGCGACGGTCAGCCCCAAAGACAGGAAGCTCGCATTGCGGCTCCGGCTCGATTCGTTGTTGCGCATCACTAGGCGAATGACCTCCACGCGCGGGCGCCCGCCGACAGAAAACGTGGTGGCGCCGTCCCAAAGTATGTCCGGCAGCACGATGCCGGCGCTTTGCAGAGCCGCCATGTCGCCCGCCGGGTTGAAGCCTGCATTGCCAAAGCGGTTGTCACGAATGACGATGTCTCGCGCGAGCGGGTTGTACTCGAGATCGTCGAACTCGTTGCGATATGAGGTCACGAGCACATTGACGGTGCCATGATCGCCGATCTGGTTGTCGAAGACGTGCACATTGCGGTTGGCCATGATCAGCACGCCGGTGCCTGCTGGCACGCTTGCAACGATATTGCCCGCGGGGGCGAAGTTCGGGGTGTTGTTGCCGGTGATGCTATTGTCAAACACGCGCACGTCGTGGCCGCCCTTTTGCGGCAGACCCGGCAGGTCGAACACCAGGACGCCGCCGGTGTTGCGGGTGGCGGTGTTGCCGAAGACATCGGCGTTGAAGCTGTTCTCGATTTCGATGCCAGCGACGTTCAGTTCGGCCAGATTGTCGCGGACGATGATGTTGCGCGACTGGCCGACATAAATGCCGGCGTCGGAGGCGCCCCGGGCTATTGAGTCCACGATCAGCACGTCGCGGCAGTTCACGGGGTAAAGGCCGTAGGCGCCGTTCTCGGGGTGGGGCCCGCGCGTCCACTCCACCCGCACGCCGCGGATGGTGATGCCGTCGCAGTCACGCGCCTTGATGGCGTCGCCGCGCGCGTTCTCGACCGCGAAATCGCGCAGGGTCACCTGGTCGGAGGTGACGAGCAGGCCCTCGGCCCCGCGCCGCTGATTGGTGAAGGAGAGGACGCTCTCCTCGTGGCCCTCGCCGCGGACGGTTACGCGATCGACATCCAGCGAAAGGGTGCCGCTGATTTCAAAGCGGCCACGCTCCAGTTCAACGTTGTCGCCGGGACGCGCCTCGATCAACGCCGACTGCAGCTGTCGCTCGGCCTCAGGTCCGGGTCTGATTCGCCACGTGCGCGCGTCAGCAATGTTGGCGATCGCGATCGCTGAAAGCGCTGCAAGCGCCGCTGTCGCCCATCTCATGTCGTCCTCCGCCTTCTGCCTTGCTCGAAGCTTTGCCGGGGAACGCGGCGCTGTAAAGCAGCGGCCGCGTTCAATCAGGCCGATTCGGTAGGATCTGGCGCGCCAAGGCGATGACCCGCAAAGTCTCCGGCCAAAGGTCGAGCGCTTGGAGTTCGGCGGGGGTGAAGAACCGCGCCTCGCGGGCGTCATCGCCGGCGCGTGGCTCGCCTGCAATCCAGCGCGCGGCGTAGTCGATCAGCACGTAATGGCCCCAGACCTCGTCGGCGCTCTCACGGCGCGTGAACAGCGCATCGACTACGTCGACGAGCCCAATCAGCGCGGCGTCGCAGCCGGTTTCTTCCTTCAGCTCGCGCAACGCGGCCGCTTTCGCCGACTCACCCCATTCGATTCGTCCGCCGGGGATAGACCAGCGGCCAGCCAACGGCGCCTTGTCGCGTCGTACCAATAAGACTTCGTCGCCGCGGAAGCAGACGACGCCGACTGCGGGAATTGGCTGTCTCTCAGCTCGTGATTCCATCGCTTGCGTGCGTCCTCCCGCGCATGGCGCGGGCCTGGTGTCAGGGCCGCGCCATTGCTCATAACACTCCGTACTAACAATGAGGGCGTGTGCGAGGGGGCGCCACTGCCCGGTGTGGGGGGCGCTCACGCGGCCTGCGCGGAATGCTCAAAATAATTATGTTGAATCAGCACATTGCCTGCGAGGGAAACAAGCAATCCCATATGCCCAAAAGCGAAGATGCGCGATGCTGTCCGCATCGCGCATCTCCTTGATCGTCGGTGAAGTCGACTTAGCGAGCGGACTTCGCGCGCTTTGCCTTCTTCGCCTTCTTGGCCTTCTTGGCGGCGGTCTTGCGCGGCGCCTTCTTTGCGGCCTTCTTCTTCGGTGCTGCAGCCTTTTTGGCTTTTGCTTTCTTCGCGACTTTCTTCGCGCCCTTTGCCTTCTTCGCTTTCATAGCCATGCCCTGGCTCCTTTCACAGTTGCTGCGAGCAAACGCAGTACGTCTTCATAATGTCATGTGCAAGCAAGTTCGCTAGCGAAAATTTCAAACGCGGCGATTTTGCAACATCATGCGTGCTCGCGCGCGCGACTCTTTTCGATAGTGCGATGATCGAGTCGCGCGTCTTTGCACTCAGATGAGTGCGCGCGGATTCATGATGCGATGCGGGTCCAGCGCGCTCTTGATCGCGCGCATAAGCGCCAGCGACGTCGCATCCTTGAAGTGTTCGAGTTCGTGCTTGCGAGAGACGCCGATGCCGTGCTCGGCCGAGATCGAGCCGCCCAGTGCGACCGCTGTCTCGTATACGGCTTGCGTGATTGCCTCGCCGTCGAATGCGGCGGCATCCACCCCCGTCGGCGCCAGGGCAGTGTAGTGGAAGTTGCCGTCACCCATGTGCCCGAACGCGACGATGCGGGTTCCTGGCCAGCGTGATGCTATGGCGGTCTCAGCAGCGGCGAGAAACGCTGGCGTCCGCGAAACCGGCACGCTCACATCGTGGTTAACTTGCGGACCCTCGGGCCGGTGCGCTGCTGCTGCGGATTCACGAAGCATCCAGAAATTGCGCGTTTGCTGGGCATTCTCAGCGATTATCGCGTTGTCGGCTTGGCCAGAGGCGAGTGCGTTGGACAGAGCCGCCTCGACGCTCGGGCGCAGCGACCCGGGGTCGGCGGCTTCGAATTCGGCAAGCACGAGGAACGGCGCCTCGGGCATCGGATCACGCGCCTGGGGGATGTTCCTGCTCACCATGTTCAGACAGAGCCGGTTCATAATCTCGAACGCGGCTACCGCGCCGGTCTCCGCCCGCAAGCGATGCAGCAGTGCTAGCGCATGCTCGGCTGAGGGGACGCTCAGCAACGCTGTCTCGCGCGCGAGTGGACGCGGGTAGAGCTTGAGACAGGCGGCGGTGACGACGCCCAACGTGCCTTCGGCGCCGATGA
>CAYRHK010000190.1:0-5207 GCA_964423825.1 uncultured Terricaulis sp.
CCTTGGCAAGCGCGACCGCTTGCTCGCCCATGGCCGCGCGCGTCTTCTCGTCGAGGAACGGCGACGGCGCTTCCTCGATGACCTTCTGATTGCGGCGCTGGATCGAACATTCGCGCTCGAAGAGATGTACGACATTGCCGTGCTTATCGCCCAGCACCTGGATTTCGATGTGGCGCGGCGCGGTGACGAACTTCTCGATGAAGATGCGATCGTCGCCGAAGGCGCCCTTTGCTTCGGCGCGCACTGCGGGGAAGCCCTCCTCGACCTCGCGCTTATTGTGCGCGACGCGAATGCCCTTGCCGCCGCCCCCGGCCGAAGCCTTGATCATCACTGGATAGCCAATCTCCTCGGCGATCTGAACGGCATGCCTGACGCCGTCGATCTCGCCGATGAAGCCCGGCACGCAGGAGACGCCAGAGTCAGCGGCAGTGCGCTTCGACTCAATCTTGTCGCCCATGGCGCGGATGGCGTGGGGATTGGGTCCGATGAAGACGATCTTCTCGGCGATCAGGCGGTCGGCGAATTCAGCCTTCTCGGAAAGGAAGCCGAAACCGGGATGGATGGCTTGCGCGCCGGTCTCCCTCGCGGCGGCGACGATCTTGTCGATGACCAGATAACTCTCGGACGCCGGCGCGGGGCCGATGAACACGGCGTCGTCGGCCATCTCTACCGCCAGGCTGTCGCGGTCGGCCTCGGAGAACACGATGGCGGTGTTGATACCCATGCGCCTAGCCGTGCGAATAATGCGCACCGCCACCTCGCCCCGGTTGGCGATCAATATCCTATCGAACATGGGTAACAGCGAATGGCGAATGGCGACCGGATTGTCGAGCCCTCTCGCAAGGGCGGCGGGCGACTAGTAATCGAACATCTTCTCGTCGCGCTCTGCGCGGCGTTTGGCCTGAGCGAGGATGTGGGCGGCCAAGCCATCGCGGTCGAGCTTGGCGGCGGCGCCGCTGGGGTCGAGGTTATGCTCGACCACAAGGGCCACCAGCGCCGGCTCATCGAGGTCGCCGAGCGCCTTGGCCAGCCCTTCCTCGCCCTCGCGCTTGAACAACCCCACCGGGTTGACCGCCGGCGTCGGCGCCGTGGGCGCCCGCTTGGGCTCGATGGGCGCCGGCGACGCCTCAGCGGCGGCCTCGATCAGTTCGTCGGGCACATCGCGGCGCGAATCGTGGGCGCGCAACACGGCGTCCAGGCGGTCCGCGAAGTCGGGATTGCGCTTCGCCTCGCGGCGAATTTCGTCGAACAGGCGGTCAAGCGTTCGATTGAGACTCATAGCGCCGGAGACAACTCGACTTTGCTCAGGAATTCCTCGCCAAGCTTGGCGACAGTCTGGGCCATGGCGCCGTATTTTTGCTCGAAGGTGCGCGGCGTCTCCGACCACTCCGCCGCCTTGGCGATATCGACGTGCTGGGGAATGCGTACGTCGAGCATGGCTTCGCCGAGATTGTCCTTCAAGAGCTGCGCCTCGGAGCGGTGAAGCGAGAAGCCCTCTTCATACTTGGTGGCGACGACCATGAGCTGTGAAGGCCCGCCGCGGCGCTCGTTGATGAGCCTGAGCGCCCGCTTGCGGAAGGTGATGAGACCCAAGCGCGAGACGTAATCGGGAATGCTCGGCACCAGGATGGCGTCGGCGGCGATGAGCGCGGCCTCGGCAAACAGCGAAATACCGGGCGGACAGTCAATCAGGATGTAGTCGTACTCGTTGATCACGGTCTTGATGCCGTTGGCGAAGCGCTCGCAGATCCACTTCTGGATCTGGTCGATCTGGAAGCCGCGCTTGACGAAGCTCTCGATCATGTCGCGTTCGACGATGCGGAACTCCGGCGCCGAGGCGCACAGCGACACGTCGGGCTTGCCCTTGAGGTCGGTGACCTTCGGTTCGATCAGCGACTTAAAGGGCTTGGCCTTCTGCTGGACGATGTAGGACTCGAAGTAGAAATCGAGCGTGCGTTCGGCCTCCCGCAGCGCGTTCCATTTGTCAGGGCCCGCCACCATGATCGAAGCGTTGGTCTGGGGGTCGAGATCAATCACCAGCACGCGCCGACGCTGGTGCAGCGCCAACGTTTCCGCGAGCGAAATGGTGGTCGTGGATTTGCCGACCCCGCCCTTCATGTTGATCACAGACACCAATTTCGCTGGCATCGATGCGCCACCTTGTTCTTGAAATTGCCCGAAGCGCCGGACGGTCGGCGCGCAGGGTTAGTTTTTGGTGAAGGCAGGTCAAGGTGCGCGCGCAGCTTATTCACTGCAACCGAAACGATGCGCTCAGTCACGGTTCAGGCGGGGATAGTAGAGTGCCATCCAAACCTGTCGAGCGGAACGCCGCCGGCGCCTTGGAGTGGAGCTATCATCATGAAAACAAAGCTGTTCGCCGCCGCCTTCGCGCTGCTGACCGTTCTGACCGCTGGCGCGGCCTCCGCCGATGACGACGATTATCGCTATCGCAACGACGGCCGTTACGAGGATCGCTACGATGATCGCCGCTACGGCGACCGCGACTGGGAGCGGCGCGGCGACTGGGAGCGGCGCTATCGCGGCGTGATCACGATCCGCGACGATGGTCGCCAATTTCGTTTCGACCGACGCGATAGACTATTCTATCGCTTGCTCGAACGTCCGTTCTATTTCGAACCAGGGTTGATCTACGTCTACACGGATCGCTGCAATCGAAACCGCTGCCGGGTTTATGTGTATCAGCCCGGCTATCGCCACCCGGTGCGCACCATCAATGCGCCGCCGCTCGACCGTCGCTGGGACGAGCGCTGGGATGATCGGCGCTGGGAGCGCTGGGACGATCGGGGCTTTGACGATCGCGACGGACGCTACCGAGACGATTACGATCTCGAAGGCGGGCGCACTCGCGACTTTTGAGCCGACTGTGCAGACAGCGAAGGCGTCCGCGGGAGCGGGCGCCCTTTGCGTTTTAGGCGGGGGCCTCGACATCGTGCGAAACTGGTTCGCCCAACAGAACCAGTTCCTCAGCCGCAGTAGGATGAACGGCGCAGGTCGCATCCCACTGCGCCTTGGTGAGGCCCGCCTTCACAGCCACGGCCGCAAGCTGGATGAGTTCGGGTCCCTCCGCGCCGACAATGTGCACGCCGACCACGCGATCGTCAGCGCAATTCACGATCAGCTTCATCAAGCTGCGTTGCTCGTTGCCCGCAAGAATGTGCCTCATCGGACGGAACACGCTGCGGAAGATTTTCAGCTTCAGACCTTGGGTACGCGCCGCTTCTTGCGTAAGGCCAATAGCGCCCACGGCCGGCTTGCAGAACACCGCGGACGCGACATCGGCGTGATCGAACGTCGTCGGCGCAGCCATGAACTCCGTCATCGCGAAGGCCTGCGCTTCACGGATCGCCACGGGCGTCAGATTGATGCGGTCGGTGACGTCGCCGACCGCCCAGATCGAGGGCAGGTTGGTGCGTGAGTGCGCGTCGACAACGATGGCGCCGCGCTCGTTGGCCAAAACGCCGGCGACCTCCAACCCCAAGCCTTTGGTGTTCGGCTCGCGCCCGATGGCCCACATGACTTGTTCGAAGACGCGCGTCTCGCCGTTGCTGAGCGTCGCGCGCTTGCCGGCGTTCTCAACGTCGATCTTGTCGATCACCGTGTTGTAAATGAACTTCACGCCCGAACGCTGCATCTCTGTTTCGACATGGGCGCGCACCTCGGCGTCGAAGCCGCGCAAAATGCGGTCGCCGCGATAGATCACGGTCGTGTCAACGCCCAGACCGTTGAAGATGGTCGCGAATTC
Source organism: uncultured Terricaulis sp. (assembly GCA_964423825.1). GTDB lineage: Bacteria > Pseudomonadota > Alphaproteobacteria > Caulobacterales > Aquidulcibacteraceae > Vitreimonas. The sequence goes on from CAYRHK010000190.1 coordinate 3,764, forward strand.
AAGCGCGATGTAGCCGCCCCCCGCGATCAAGATGCTTTTCGGCAAGGCGTCGAGCATGAAAGCGTCGGTTGAGGTGACGCCCAGTTCCTGGCCGGGCGTGTCCAGCGGGCGATAGGTGTGGCCGCCTGTCGCGATCAGGATGCGTTGCGCCGACACGGTACGGCCGGTGCGAACGAGTTTGATTTCGTGCGGCCCCGCCAGCTCAGCGCGGTCATTAAACACTTCGACATTCGCCGCAGCGAGATTCTTGGAATAGAGACCCGAGAGCCGATTGACCTCGGCGTGGACATTGTCGCGCAGCGTCGCCCAATCGAACGTGGCGCCATGCAGCGTCCAGCCGAAGCCTTGCGCATCCATGAAGGCCTGCGGGAACTCGGCGCCATAGACCATGAGCTTTTTTGGCACGCAGCCGCGCAGCACACACGTGCCCCCGACCTGCACTTGCTCTGCAATCGCGACGCGCGCACCGGTCTTGCCGGCGAGGCGCGCGGCGCGCACACCGCCCGAGCCGGCGCCAATGACGAACAGGTCGTAGTTGTAGTGCATCGTCTCCCCTCTGCCTCTCCAAGGGAAAGGGTTCGGCGTTAGCCTGCCCGCTTCATATAGTTCGGCAGCCAACCCTCGTGCGCTGCGCGTAGGCTCGCGAGCTGCACGCTCTCGCGTTGGCCGCTTGAGCCCAAATACGACAGGGCGTCGCCGCCGGTTTCGCCCACGATCAGGAAATTGACGCCAGCCGCGCGCGCGCGCTGTTCAAGTGCGGTCGCCTCAGCATCGGTCATGGCGAGCAAGTAGCGGCCCTGGTCCTCGCCGAAGAGGAACTGAAGGTCAGCGAGATCGCCCTGGTAGCCGATCGCAACTCCGACATTGGCGGCAAGCGCCATTTCCGCAGCCGCGACCGCGAGGCCGCCGTCGCTCAGATCGTGACAGCAACGCACGAGGCCTGATGCGATGAGCCCGCGGACGAAATCCCCGACGCGCTTCTCGGCGGCGAGATCGACCGGGGGCGGCGCACCCTCGCGCCGATCCAGCACGTCGCGCAGATAGACGCTCTGGCCCAAATGGCCGGCGCTCTCTCCAACGAGCACCAGCACATCGCCGCTGCGCAACCGATCGGCGCCGGCGCGGCGCTCGAAGTCCTCGATGAGGCCGACGCCGCCGATCGCGGGTGTGGGCAAAATCGCCTGGCCGTTGGTCTCGTTGTACAAACTGACATTACCGCTGATCACCGGAAATTCGAGCGCACGGCACGCCTCGGCCATGCCCTCGATGGCGGCGACGATCTGGCCCATGATCTCGGGCTTCTGCGGATTGCCGAAATTCAGATTGTCGGTGACCGCGAGCGGCGTGGCGCCGACGGCGGTTAGGTTTCGCCACGCCTCCGCTACCGCCTGCTTGCCGCCCTCGTAAGGATCGGCTTCAACATAGCGCGGCGTGACATCGCAGG
>CAYRHK010000191.1:0-5190 GCA_964423825.1 uncultured Terricaulis sp.
AAGCATTTGCCGTCAGCGCCGACCGGGACCGTCAGCGACCAGTTGGATGGCTGGCAGTTGCTGCCCGAAAGGCCCAATTGGGCACGGAGCTTTGAACCAGAGTGGAAGCCCGGGGAAGCGGGTGCTCATGCCACGCTCAATCGCTTCCTTTGCGAGCGACTCGCGGACTACTCGGAGGCCCGCAACGAACTTGGACAAGACGCCACGTCGCGGCTTTCGCCCCACTTGCACTTCGGCGAGATCAGCCCGCTGCAAATCTGGACCGCGACCGGAGATGCGCCGGGCGCAGCAAAGTTCCTTTCGGAAATCGGCTGGCGAGAATTCTCCTACAATCTGCTCTACCATTGGCCGACGCTGCCCGAAGAAAACTGGCGGAAGCAATTCGACGCCTTCCCATGGCGCGATGACGAAGCGGGCCTAGCGGCCTGGCGGCGTGGGCGCACAGGCTATCCTGTTGTGGACGCGGCCATGCGGGAGCTATGGGCCACTGGCGCCATGCATAACCGCGCGCGCATGATCGCCGCCTCTTTCCTGATCAAGCACCTCATGATCGACTGGCGCTTTGGCGAGCATTGGTTCTGGGACACCCTGGTGGACGCAGACCTCGCCAACAACGCCGCGTCCTGGCAATGGGTGGCGGGTTCAGGCGCCGACGCCGCGCCCTATTTTCGCATCTTCAACCCCGTCACCCAGGGCGAACGTTACGATGCAGAAGGCGCTTATGTGCGACGCTGGTTGCCGGAACTCAAGAAACTCCCAAACGATGTCATTCACCGTCCCTGGGAAGCCGATCCCGCCCAGCTGCGAACCGCTGGCGTGGAGCTAGGCGGGAATTATCCGGCGCCGATTGTGGACCACCGCGCCGCCCGCGCTCGTGCGTTGGCGGCGTTCAAGGGTTTATCATCCGAAAGCTGAACCATGTCGTACCTATCGACGTGACCTCGGCTTTGTAATCCTTCCACTAGGGCCTAAATTAAAACCATGCCCCAGGCAGTCCCAGAGCACGCATTCGTGCCGACCGCGACCAACGCTGCGATCGCGCGCCTAAAAGCGCCCGCTAGCGCCAAGGCTGTTCTCATCGCCCTCGCCCAAATCCGCGGCGGCGCGGTTGAAGTCCATTTGCCTGGCGGAGAGCGCCTACGTTTTGGCGATCAGACCGGCCTGCCGCTGACGATCGAGGTGGGTGACTACCGCTTCGCCAAACGGGTGTTGACGAACGGCGACATTGGTTTCGCCGAGGGTTGGATGGCAGGCGAATGGAAGACCGAAAATCTCTCAGACCTTTTGGTCCTGCTCGCCAACAACATCGAACGTTTTCGAGGCATTTTCGAAGGTAGCGTTGTGGGCAAGACGCTGAACTGGCTACGCCATCTTTCACGCGACAATACGCGCGCGGGTGCGCGGCGAAATATCCATGATCATTATGATCTTGGAAACCGCTTTTACGAGACTTGGCTCGACCGTACGATGACGTATTCGTCGGCACGCTTCGACAAAGCCAACGATCTTGAGGCTGCCCAGGTCGCGAAATATCGCGCACTGGCGCATCATCTCGACCTGAAAGCCGGCGATCACGTACTGGAGATCGGATGCGGCTGGGGCGGCTTTGCAGAAGTGGCTGCGTCTGAATTTGGCGCCCGCGTCACCGGCGTGACGATTAGCGACGAGCAGCTCGAATATGCACGCGCACGCATTGAGCGCGCCGGGCTTTCCGAGAAAGTAGAAATACGACGCCAGGACTATCGCGATATCGACGGGCAGTTCGACAAGGTTGTATCCATTGAGATGTTCGAGGCGGTCGGCGAAAAGTACTGGTCAACTTATTTTGGCAAGATCGCGAAAGTGTTGAAGCCGGGTGGGCGGGCGGCGCTGCAGATCATAACGATCAAGGACGACCTGTTCGAGCGCTATCGCAAGCGCGCCGACTTCATTCAGCGCTACGTATTCCCAGGCGGGATGCTCGCGAGCATGGACCGCTTGAAAGACGAAACGGATAGAGCCGGGTTAGCTTGGCGCAACGTGGAGGCTTTCGGCGGCTCGTACGCGCAGACTTTGGCGCTGTGGGCTAGCCGATTCAAATCCAAATGGGACGATATTCGCAGCCTTGGTTTCGATGATCGATTCAAACAACTTTGGCTGTTCTATCTGAGCTATTGCGAGGCGGGTTTCAGGACCGGGCGCACCAATGTCGTGCAACTTACCTTGGCGAAGACCTGAGGTCGCACGCTCATTCACGCCTGCTCAGCCGGTACTCGATCAATTGCCCGCGCGCAACGAAGCGGCATCCGACCCAAGCGCCGCGCTCGTCATACCAAAGATCTACGCCGATCGCGCCTTGGACACGCACGCGCTCCGCGCGCACCTCGTGACCGTCAATGATAATGGGCTCCCAGCCATGCTCTGTAACGCGGACCGGCATTGGCGATCCGGTTTCGGTATCCAGCATGTTGGTGACGGCGCTCGTCGGCCTGCGCCACCACGAAGTGGGAAGGATCGCGGCGGACAACGTCTGCACCCCGTTCGCGCCCGTCACAACAAGGCGCCCGTCGCGGGCATTGCCGCGGATTTCAAGGCGTCTGCCGTCCCTTAGCGTTGAGCACTCGATCGTCGCCAAACGCGCGCCCGCCCATGTTTCGGCGCAGGCTTGCTCGTATCTAAACACCGTCAAGGGACCCACGCCAGCGCGTAGCGATACCAGACTTTCACTGCGAAGCTCGTCGCCGGCGCCTGTGAACGTGATGACATGGCGCCCAAACGGCTGGCCGTTTCTGGTCACTTCGAACTCCACACTCCCACGCGCTGGGGCGGCAGCGGTTGGCGCTGTGCCGAGCAGGACCAAGGCGGTGGCGACGACGACTGCTTTCATTGGGACGATCCTCATGTTCCGGTACGACGCGGGCGACCCGGCAGATCATTGAGGCCTGGTTGAACCTGTCGCGGCTAGGGCTTAGCGTTCGGCGATGTCCTACGAGCCCCTGGTTACATGTGACTGGCTGAAAGATCGGCTTGAGGCGCCCGACATCCGCGTCGTCGACGCCACTTGGTTCATGCCGGGCGACGGCCGTGACGCAAGAGCGCTCTTTGAGACGTCGCGTATTCCCAACGCCGTCTTTTTCGACATCGACGAAATCGCCGACACTGAACAGAACCTTCCCCACATGTTGCCTTCGCCAGAGAAGTTCGCATCGCGCGTGCGTAAGCTGGGGATCAGCGATGGCGCTCATGTCGTTGTCTATGACAGGCACGGCATCTTCTCGGCTGCGCGCGTCTGGTGGTCGTTTCGTGTCATGGGACACGAGGGCGTGTCGGTTCTGGACGGCGGCCTGCCAGCCTGGGAGGCCGCCGGCTTCCCACTCGACGATGCTCCGCCAATCAACCCGCGAGAACGCCATTTCAGCGTGCGGTTCCGTGGGGATCTCGTGAAATCGCTCGAAGATGTCCGCCGCGCCATCGGGAGGGGCCATGCCATTTTGGACGCCCGCCCCACTCCACGCTTTCGCGGCCTCGCACCAGAGCCGCGTCCTGGTTTGCGTCCGGGGCGGATGCCAGGCGCCGTCAACATTCCCGTGGGCGCGCTGGTTGGCCCTGAGGGACGCATGCGGCCCGAGCCAGAACTCCGGGCAGTACTGCATGATGCGCTTGCTGGCGCCGCCAGTGTCTGCAGCTGCGGTTCGGGCATCTCCGCTGCGGTTATCGCGCTGGCGCTGGCACGGCTCGGCCGCTGGGACGCGGCGGTCTACGATGGCTCATGGGCGGAATGGGCCTCGCGTGCGGACACGCCCATCGAGTGCGACAACTAATGGCTAAGCGCCCGCTCGACCCCAGACAGCTGTCTTGGGAAACTCGCCTCTCGCTCGCCGGGCGGGCCCCCGCGCGCTTCGACGGCGCCGTGAACCCGCCTGTGCACCGCGCATCCACGTTGATCATTTCCGACACAGACGATCTGTACAACACAACCAAGAAAACCTACGCGCTTGAAGGCATGGCTGTGCAAGAAGCACTGCGTGCAGCGCTCGCCGAGACTGAAGGCGGCGCTGACGCGATATTGGCGCCGTCGGGCCTGGCGGCCTGTACGCTCGCGCTACTCACGACGGCGCGCGCTGGCGGGGAGATCCTGGTTACGGATTCCGTGTATGGCCCAACACGTCGCTTCTGCGACACCATGCTGAAACGCCTGGGTGTGGAGGTTCGCTATTTCGATCCGCGAATTGGCGGCGGAATCGAGGCGCTCTTTAACAACAATACCTGCGGCGTATTCCTGGAGTCGCCTGGGTCCCTAACCTTCGAGGTTCAGGATGTGCCCGCGATTGCGGTTGCTGCCCGCGCCCGAAACGTGCCGGTGCTTCTGGACAACACCTGGTCGGCGGGGGTTTATTTCAAGCCCTTCCAGCATGGCGTCGACCTTTCGGTTCAAGCGATCACGAAATACCAAGCCGGTCACGCCGATCTGCTCCTCGGCGCCGTGATCGCGAGAGACGATGACTGGGCGGGCCGCGTTCAAGCAGCGAGTCGACAGCTTGGTTTAGGCACGGCGCCGGACGACTGCTACCTGGCACTCCGCGGCATGCGTACACTGGCGGTCAGACTCTCGCATCAAAGCGCCGCCGCTCTGACGGTCGCGACCTGGCTTCTAGACCAACCACGTGTCGCGTGCGTGCTGCACCCCGCGCTCCCTTCACACCCGGACCATGCGATTTGGCGTCGCGATTTCGCCGGCGCCAGCGGCGTATTCGCCGTGGTGCTCAATGCGGTCCCGCCGCAGGCCCTCAAGCGCATGCTGGAGAGCCTCTCGCTCTTCAGCATGGGTTTTTCCTGGGGAGGCTATGAGAGCCTGGTCGTTCCCTGCGATCCGCAGGTTAAGCGTAGCGCCGTCCCTATGCGCGCAGCGGGACCATTGTTGCGTTTCTCAATCGGCCTGGAACATCCTGACGACCTGATCGCAGATTTGGACCGCGCCTTGACCAGCCTAGGCGGCTAGAGTGAGATTCAACAGGGTTCTGCGCCGTCCTTCGACGCGGCGCCAACCTTGACGTCCGGTGCGCTCCCACGGTACGGGAACGCCATCGGGACATGCGTGCGACTTGCCACGTCGATCGGTCGCCAAATACCCGAAAGCTCTTGTGAACCAAGCGCTTGGCCTCGTGGCGGAGTGGCGACGCAGCGGACTGCAAATCCGCGTACCCCGGTTCA
>CAYRHK010000192.1:0-5169 GCA_964423825.1 uncultured Terricaulis sp.
CCGGGCACGATCTATTCGGCCGCCGAGGCGGTGGAGGCGGCTGGCGGCCAGGCGCTGCCCCTGGTCGTGGACGTGCGCGAGCTGGACAGCGTCAACGCCGCGGTCGCGGCGGCGGCGGAGCGCTTTGGCGGCATCGACATTTGCGTCAACAACGCTTCGGCCATTCAACTCACCGGCACGCTCGCCACCGACATGCGCCGTTATGACCTTATGCATCAGGTCAATGCGCGTGGGACCTTCCTCGTCAGCCGCGCCTGCCTGCCACATCTCTTGAAGGCGCAGAACCCGCATGTGCTGATGCTGTCGCCGCCGCTCGATATGAGTCCGCGCTGGTTCGGCAATCATGTGGCTTATACGATGGCGAAGTATGGCATGAGCATGTGCGTCTTGGGCATGGCCGAGGAGTTTCGCGACCAGGGCGTGGCGTTCAATGCGTTGTGGCCGCGCACAGGCATTGCGACGGCGGCGATCGAATTTGCATTGGCTGGCGAGGAGGGCATGAAGCACTGCCGCACGCCCGACATCATCTCGGATGCCGCCTACGCGATCTTCAACAAGCCGTCGCGAGAATGCACGGGCAATTTCTTCATCGATGACGTGTTGTTGCACGAAGAGGGCGAGCGCGACTTCGATAAGTACCGCGTCGATCCGAGCAAGGATTTGATGCCGGACTTTTTCGTTCCAGCCGATTGCGCGCTGCCGCCGGGCGTGAGCATGGGGAAAGTGGGGTGAGCATCGAGCCTGCTCTCATCGCCCCGCCCGTTCTTCCGCGTAGAGCGTGCGCGCTTCGCGCGCGACGTAAGCGCGGATGGCTTCAGCATCGGCATCACTGACCCATTGCGTGAAGTCGGGCATGCCATTGGCGACGCGCGCGCCGTGGACGGCGTCGCGCCAAACGCCCGCATCCTGCAACGATCCCGCGCGGCGCAGGTCGGGCAAGACGCCGCCAGAGATGGCGCTCACGCCATGGCACACCGCGCAGAACTGCGAGTAGGCGCCGCTGCCGCGGGCCATGGTCGATGCGTTCGCGCGGATCACGGGCGGCTCCGGCGTCTCGATTCGCACGAGCTCGCGTGCCGGCAAACTCGCCGAGCCGCCGATGCGGAACACGTTGACGCGGCCATTGACCGGCTCGGTCGGCGGATCGGCGATTCCGAAGCCGATCGGCAAGAAAAACAACGTGCCGTAGCTCGCGAGCGAAGCCACGTACTGGTCGCCGTCGATGGCGTACGAGATCGGCCCACCCATAGTGGCGGCCTGGTTGTCGAACTCCCACAATTGCTCGCCGGTGCGGGCGTTGTAGGCACGGAAGCGCCCGTCGAGCGTGCCTTGGAAGACGAGCCCCCCGGCGGTGGCGAGCGTGCCGCCGTTCCACGGCGAGGGCAGCTGCACGCGCCACGCTTCGCGCTGGTTCACCGGATCCCAGGCGAGCAGGAAGCCTTGCATGGAGTTCCTAATCGCGAGCCGCGTGGCGCGATCGTCCGGTAACGACGCATGCACGGCGCCAGTGTTCCAGCGTCCGGGCCGATACACGAAAGCCGGATCGCTCGTGTAGTCCTGCGCCATCTCTTGCAAGGGAATGTAGACGAGGCCGGTGTCGGGCGATCGTGACATCGGATGCCAGTTGTGGGCGCCAAAGGGTGAAGGCAGCACGATCGCCGTGCCCGCTGCGTAACGCGCGTCCGGATTTTCGATCGGGCGGCCGGTGGCCATGTCGACGCCTCGCGCCCAGGTTTGAGTCGCGATCGATGAGGCCGAGACAAGGCCGCAATCGGTGCGGTCGATTACATAGAAGAAGCCGTTCTTGGGTGCGTGCAACAGCACTTGTCGTTCCTGCCCGTTGATGGGCAGCGTCGTCAGCATGATTGGCTGGGTGGCGGTGTAATCCCAGGTTTCGCCCGGCGTCTCCTGATAGTGGCACTTGTAGACGCCAGTGTCGGGATCGACGCCGACGACGGAGGACAGGAAGAGGTTGTCGTTGTTGCGACCTTCGATGGAAGGTGAACGGATGTCGCGATTCCAAGGCGAGCCGTTGCCGACGCCGATCCAGAGCGTGTCCGTTTCCTCGTCATAGACGATAGCGTCCCAGGCGGTGCCGCCGCCGCCCGATTGATGCCAGGCGCCGGCGGTTGGGTTCCAGGTCGCGAGCGCCTGGTCGCGCACGCTGTCGGAAGCAGCGTCATCGGGGGCTTGCGGATTGGGCGTGGTGTAAAAGCGCCAGCGCAGGTCGCCGCTGTCGGCGTCGTAAGCGCTGACATAGCCGCGCACGCCATATTCGCCGCCGCCATTGCCGATATAGATCAAGCCGCGCGCCGCGCGCGGGGCGCCCGTAATCGTGTAGGGCCGCGACTGGTCAACAGTGACGACTTCCCAGACCTTCGAGCCGTCGCGCGCGTTGAGCGCGATCAGGCGCCCATCCAGCGTGCCGACATAAACGCGTCCGCGCCAAACCGCGACTCCGCGGTTGACCACGTCGCAGCACGCCGAGGCGCCGCGTTCGTGCGGCACTTCGGGATCGTATACCCAAAGCTCGCGCCCGGTGGCGGCGTCGAGCGCATAGACGATGCTCCACGCGGAAGTGACGTACATGACGCCGTCGACCACGATGGGGGTGGCCTCAGCGCCGCGCGGCACGCGCAGCTCGTAGCTCCAGGCAAGCCCGAGTTGATTGACGTTCTCGGTGTTGACCTGGTCGAGCGGGGAGAAGCGCTGCTCGTCATAGGTGCGGCCGTGGGTGAGCCAGTTCCCAGGCTCATTGTCAGCGCGCAGGATTCGCGCTTCATCGACCGATGCTGGCCCGCGCCCGCAGGCGCCGAGAATCAAGAGGAACGAAAGCCCAGCCGCCGCCAGCGTCTTCATGACATGCCTCCCGTCGGCGACTGACGCGCCCTTGCGCGCATGTTAGGCGATGAAGGCAGCAGCGGTCGAGGCGCAATTGATCGGGCGCAAGGACGCCTGTGAAGGCTGACACGGAAGATCGCGACGGCGCATGCCCTGTCGCGGCGTCAAGGAGCGTGTCCCATGAGCCAAGAACATTTCGATGTGTTGATTGTCGGCGCCGGGATTTCCGGGGTCGGGGCCGCTCACCATTTGAAGGAGCAATGCCCGGAAAAGAGCTTCATTGTGCTGGAGGCGCTGGAGAGCTTCGGCGGCACTTGGCTCATGCACACCTATCCAGGCATTCGCTCCGACAGCGATCTCTACACGTTCGGGTATCGCTTCAAGCCGTGGCGGGGGCCGCCGATCGCCAGCGCGCGCGAAATCCTTGATTACATGGGGGAGGTGATCGCGGAGGATGGGCTCGCGCCGCACATTCGCTATCGCCACAAGATCATGGCGGCGGCCTTCTCGCGTGAGACCAATTCCTGGACCATCGATGTCGAACGCACCGATACCGGCGAACGGCGCGTGTTTACCTGCAACTTCCTCTGGATGTGCCAGGGTTACTATCGTCATGCCGAAGGCTACACGCCCGATTGGCCGGGCATGGGCGACTACAAAGGTCGCATCGTGCACCCGCAGACATGGCCGGACGATCTGGAGTTGAGCGACAAAGAGGTGCTGGTGATCGGTTCGGGCGCCACGACGGCGACAGTCGTGCCGGCCATTGCTGGCGCATGCAGGCACGTCACGGTGCTGCAGCGATCGCCGACCTATTTCATTCCGGGGCGCAACATCAACGAATTGGTGGAGACGCTGCGGCAAATAGGCGTCGATGAACACTGGATCCACGAAATTGCACGCAAGAAGATCTTGTTCGACCAAGATCAATTCACGCGCCGCTCATTCGAAGAGCCGGAGGCGGTCAAACAGGAATTGCTGGCCGGCGTGCGGACTTTTCTCGGGTCCGAGTACGATATGCGCCACTTCACGCCCACCTATCGGCCCTGGCGACAGCGCATCGCGTTCGTGCCGGACGGCGACTTGTTTCAAGGCATCAACGCCGGCAAGGCGACGATGGTCACTGACGAGATCGAGCTCTTCACGCCGGCCGGGGTGAAACTCAAGTCAGGCGCGGAATTGAAGGCGGATGTGATCATCACTGCGACCGGCTTCAATTTGAGCGTTCTCGGCGATGTTCCTTTTAGCGTGGATGGCGAGCCGGTCAATTTCGCCGATACCGTAACCTATCGCGGCATGATGTTTACCGGGGTTCCGAACATGGTGTGGGTGTTCGGATATTTCCGCGCAAGCTGGACATTGCGTGTAGATCTGCTGGGCGATTTCGTCTGCCGGTTGCTCAAGCACATGGATGCGAGCGGCGTGAAGCGGGTGGAGTTGGCAATCCCAGAAGCCGATCGCGGTATGGAAATCCTGCCGTGGATCGACCCTGAGAACTTCAATCCCGGCTATCTGATGCGCAGCATGCATCTGTTGCCGAAACGTGGGGCCAAGCACGAGTGGCAGCACACGCAGGACTATTGGCGCGAGAAAGAAGAAATTCCTGCAATCGATCTTGGCGCGGCGGAGTTCAGGTACGCGTGAGCCTTTAGGGGCGCATACCGAAGCTTGAGGGGCCGGTTTCCAGCGTGCGTTGTGCGAGATTGGCCCATTCGCAGAGAAGTGGGCGAGTTTCGCGCGGATCGATAATCTCCTCGGCGAAAAAGCTTTCCGCAGTGCGGAAAGGGGAGCGCAGCGCTTCCGCCCAAGCGCGGATTTCCGCGAGGCGCTTCTCTGGTTCTGGATGGGCCTCGATGTCGCGTTTGTACGCCGCCTCGATGCCGCCCTCCATCGGCAGAGAACCCCAATCACCGGAAGGCCAACAATAGCGATACTTGAGCCGCGTGGGGTTCATCATCGCTGAGCCTGCAAGGCCATAGGCGGCGCGCACCAGGATCGAGCACCAGGGCACGCGCGCTTGATAGACCGCCGCCATTGCCTGCACGCCGAGCTTCACGACGCCGGCGCGCTCGTGCTTGGCGCCGACGGCGAAACCCGGGCAATCGACGAAATGCACGACTGGCAGATGAAACGTCTGCGCCAGATCGACATGCTTGATCAGCTTGCGGCAGACATCAGAGGTCCACGCGCCGGCGAGGAACATGGGATCGCCGGCAAGCACAGCGACCGGCCAGCCGTCGATGCGCGCAAAGCCGGTGATGAGGCCGCGCCCCCATTGCCGCCCGGTTTCGAAGAATGAGCCGAGATCGACACAAGCCTCGACGATGC
>CAYRHK010000193.1:0-5160 GCA_964423825.1 uncultured Terricaulis sp.
CCGCGCCGACATCGGCGCGCCATTGGTGTCGCTCGCACAAGTGAACGCGCCGTCCTACCCCGCTGATGCGCTGCCGCCGGAATTGGCGGCGCTGCCCGCGATCAAGCCGGGTTCGCGCGGGCTCAAGGCATGAGCGGGCGCCTGCGCCTCGGCGTCAACATCGACCATGTGGCGACGATCCGGAACGCGCGTGGCGGCGCCTATCCCGATCCGATGCGGGCCGCGATCGTTGCGCTCGACGCCGGCGCCGATGGCATCACCGCGCATCTGCGCGAAGACCGCCGCCACATCTCCGATGACGACATCGAACGATTGTCAGCGATGCTGCGCGAGCGCGGGCGCCCGCTCAATCTCGAGATGGCGGTGACACAGGAGATGTTGGGCATCGCGCTGAAGCATCGACCGCCGGCTGTGTGTTTGGTCCCGGAGCGTCGCGAAGAACGCACCACGGAAGGCGGCCTCGACGTCGCCGGGGGGCACAACTGGATCGCGCCGTTTGTGGAGACGCTGCGCAATGCCGGCGCGCGGGTGTCGTTGTTCGTGGGCCCTGACCCGATGCAGATCGAGGCGGCGAGCCGCACCGGCGCGGCGGTAATCGAGTTGCACACCGGCGTGTTCTGCGACGCGGTGCGCGCGGGTGACGACGGCGCTGCGGCGCGCGCGCTCGAACTGCTCAGGGTTGCAGCAGAACAGGCCGCAGGTTTGGGGCTGGAGGTCCATGCGGGGCACGGCATCGACTACGAAACGGTCGAACCGATTGCTGCGATCCTGGAACTCGCGGAACTTAATATCGGTCACTTTCTCGTCGGCGAGGCGATATTCACGGGGCTATCGAGCGCCATTGGGGAAATGCGCCGCCGCATGGATGCAGCGCGGCACAGCCCATGATATTAGGCATCGGCTCCGACATCATCGACATCCGCCGGGTCGAGAGAACGCTGGCCCGCTTCGGGGAGCGCTTCACCTATCGCATCTTTACCGAGCGTGAGAGGGCCCGCGCCGAGCGGCGGCCCGCCGATCGCGCCGCCACTTACGCCAAGCGCTTCGCAGCCAAGGAGGCCTGTTCAAAGGCGCTTGGCACTGGATTGAAAAGAGGGGTTTTTTGGCGAGATATGGGGGTGGCGAACCTTCCCAGCGGCCAGCCCACCATGGCGCTTACCGGCGGGGCCGCGGCGCGGCTGGCGGCCATGACGCCCCCGGGGTTAACGCCCCACATCCACGTGTCGCTTACCGACGATTATCCGTTGGCTGTCGCGTTTGTCATTATTTCGGCTGAGTTGCCACAGACACCCCCCGCAGAGGATCCCGCTTAACCGCTGCTATTGGCGAACCCGCTGCGGCGTGCTTTGAGCGGGTGGGGATGCGGTTGGCCGAACCTGGCCGACCTCCAGGTCGAGAGCGAGAAACGCGTGAGTATGAGTTCTACCGAGACTTCGTCGGCCAGCGGGATGAGCGTCTTCTGGGACAATGTCAAAACCATCCTCTATGCGCTGGCGCTGGCGATGGTGCTTCGTTTTTCGGTCGCGCAGCCCTTTCGCATCCCATCGGGGTCGATGCAGCCGACTTTGGAAGTCGGCGACTACATCGTTGTGACTAAATGGTCTTATGGTTATGGCCGTTTCTCGTTCGCGCCGCTTGAGGGCTTGCTTCCCCATGGACGCATTTTCGGCAGCGAGCCGGAGCGCGGCGATGTGGTGGTGTTTCGCCCGACGCCGGAGCCGACGCGCGACTTCATCAAGCGGGTCATTGGCTTGCCTGGCGACAGAATCCAGATGGTCGATGGCGTGCTCAACATTAACGGCGAGCCGGTGCAGCGCGAAAATTTGGGGCTGATCGATTTTGAGAACGCGGACGGCTATGTTGAACAGGTCACCGCCATTCGCGAAACACTGCCGAACGGCGTCAGTTACACGACCTTCGATCGCACGCCGCGCGGCGAACTCGACAACACGCGCGTCTATGTCGTGCCCGAAGGTCACTACTTCATGATGGGCGACGACCGCGACAACTCGGCCGATAGCCGCGTGCCTGGTGTCGTCGGCTTCGTGCCTTACGACAATCTGGTCGGCCCTGCGCAATTCGTGGTGGTGTCGTTCGATGGGTCGACGTCACTCTTCCGGCCGTGGACGTTGTTCACGGGCTTCCGCGGCAGCCGCTTCCTGAAAGCGGTGGAATGATTCCGACGCCATGAGCTTGCGCGACCACAAGGCGCAGCTCGCAGATCTCGAAGCGCGACTTGGTTATGCCTTCAGCGATGAGCGCTTGTTGCGCGAAGCGCTGACGCACGGAAGCGTGCTGGATCAGAACCGCACACAGAAGTCATACGACCGCCTGGAATTCCTTGGCGACCGCGTGCTGGGGCTCATAGTTGCGGAGCGACTGCTTGCTGATCACGGCAATGAGAACGAGGGCGAGATCGCGCCGCGGTTTAATGCCTTGGTCAACCGCCAAGCCTGCGCGCGGGCGGCGCGGGCAGCCGATCTCGGCGCGGCGCTCACGATGTCGGCGTCGGAGGCGGCGAGCGGGGGGCGCAACAAGGATGCGATCCTCGCCGATGCTTGCGAAAGTGTGATCGGGGCGCTCTACCTCGATAGCGGCGCTCTCGACGCGCCGCGCGCCTTCATCGAGCGGTTCTGGGGCGACGCGTTCGCGGAAGCGCAGACATCGGTGCGCGACGCCAAGAGCAGGCTGCAGGAGTGGGCGGCGGCGAAGAAGCGTGGTCTGAGTTATGTCGTTGTGGAGCAAACGGGACCGGAACACGCGCCGCGCTTCGTTATCGAAGCTCACGTCGACGGCTTTGCGCCAACACGGGGCGAGGGCTCATCGAAGCGTGAGGCGCAGCGCGAGGCGGCGGTTGCGTTCTTGAAGGAGCGCGGCATCGATGGCTGAGCAACGGTGCGCGGTGGTGGCGGTGCTGGGCGCGCCGAATGCCGGCAAGTCGACCCTGGTCAATGCACTAGTCGGCGCCAAAGTCGCGGCGGTGACGCAAAAGGTGCAAACGACACGCGCGTTGGTGCGCGGCATCGCCATGCGTGGGGACGTGCAACTCGTGTTGATCGACACGCCCGGCGTGTTTGCTCCGAAGCGGCGTTTGGATCGCGCCATGGTCGCAGCGGCTTGGAGCGCAATCGAGGGCGCCGACGCCGTGTTGCATGTGGTGGATGCGAGCGCTCATGTGGGCGAAGGCAAGAAGGGTGCTGACGCGCATTCTGTTGCGGATTCCAACGCGATCGCGTCCAAGCTCAAGCAAATGGAGATCGCCTCGATGCTGGTGATCAACAAGGTCGATGCGGTGTCGCGCCCGTCTCTGCTCGCAT
Organism: uncultured Terricaulis sp.; assembly: GCA_964423825.1. Lineage (GTDB taxonomy): Bacteria > Pseudomonadota > Alphaproteobacteria > Caulobacterales > Aquidulcibacteraceae > Vitreimonas. The sequence goes on from CAYRHK010000193.1 coordinate 3,318, forward strand.
TGACGGCAAAGCTGGTGGCGGAAGGGCTCTACACCGACGTGATGATGATCGCGGCGAAAAATGGCGATGGCGTCGAGGATCTGGCAAGGCTGCTGGCTGAGCGCGCCCCAGTTGGTCCATGGCTCTTCCCGGAAGATCAAACCATGGATGCGCCCGCCCGGGTGCTCGCCGCCGAGATCACGCGCGAGAAGGCGACGCTGCGCCTGCACGACGAGTTGCCGTATGATCTCGTGGTCGAGACCGAAACTTGGGAGGAGCGCAAGGATGGGTCGGCCAAGATCGAACAGACGCTCTTCGTAGCGCGTGAAAGTCAGCGCAAGATCGCCATCGGCGCCAAGGGCCAGACGATCAAGACGATCGGGGAATTGGCGCGCAAGGAGATGGAGCAAGCATTCGATCGCCGCATCCATCTGTTTCTGCACGTGAAGGTGCGCGAAGGCTGGAGCGAGGAACGCGCGCTGTATCAGCGCCTGGGGCTGGACTGGGACGCGTGACGGGGCGAGGAAATTGCGGTAGGGTGATCGGATGGGCCTCCTCGACCGCATCACCTTCAACCCACAGCAGATGGGCGGAAAACCCTGCATACGAGGCATGCGTATTCGTGTTCGCGACGTGTTGGAGATGCTCGCGGGCGGCGCGACGGCAGACCAGATACTGGCTGATTACCCCGATCTGGAGATCGATGACATCCGCGCCTCCTTGGCTTACGCGGCGGCGCAAATCGACCATCCAGTCATCATCGCAGCGGAATGAAATTCCTTGTCGACCAGCAATTGCCGCCGGCTCTTGTCGAGTGGCTGCGTGGGCGTGGGCATGAAGCAGAACACGTTCGCAATGTGGGACTGCGGGATGCGGAGGACCCTGACATCTGGCGCTACGCGGTTGGCGCAGGGGCGGCTGTCCTTACCAAGGATGAAGATTTCGCATCACGCCGCTCGCACAGTGCGTCTGGCCCCCAGATCGTGTGGCTACGCATAGGCAATTCGACGACGCCGCAATTGTTGGGGTGGCTCGGCACTTCGTGGTCGAGCATCGAGTCCGCGCTGAAGAACGGCCGCGCCGTCATCGAAGTGCGTTGATGGAATGGACTGACCACGCAATTGTGCTCGGCGCGCGCCATTTCGGCGAAGGCAAACTCGTAGCCGAAGTGTTCGCGCGCGTGCATGGGCGTTATGGCGGCGTCGTGCATGCGGGGCGAAAGTCGCAACCGATCCTGCAAGCGGGCAACCTTGTGCACTGCGGCTGGAAGGCGCGACTTTCCGAGCAACTGGGCTTCTTTCACCCGCTGGAACTGATTGAACCGCACGCCACAAAGTTACTTGACGATCCGATCGCGCTGGCGGGGCTGTCCTCCGCGGTGGCGCTGGTGCGTGTCGCGGCGGCCGAGCGGCAAGCTTATCCGCAGCTCTATGACGCGCTGATGGTGCTGATCGAGGCGATGCCGCAGAGTGAAATCTGGCCCGCCCTCTATGCGCGCTTCGAACTGGGGTTGCTGGCGGCGATCGGATACGGGCTCGACCTTTCGCGCTGCGCGGTGACCGGCGAGACTGAAGGCCTAGCGTGGGTGTCCCCCCGCACGGGCCGTGCTGCGACCTACGATGCCGGCGCGCCGCATGCGGATGTTTTGCTCAGGTTGCCGCCATTTCTGGTCGATGCGGAAGCGAAACTAGAGTCAGGCGACGTGGCGGATGCCTTTGCGCTCTCCGGCTATTTCCTGGAGCGGCGGGTGTTCGATCACAAGGGCGAAGGCATGCCCGGAGCGCGCCGGCGACTGATCGAACGCTTGGGCTTTGCGGGGCGACTCTGATTTAAGGGCGTCATCCCGGAGCCGCGAAGCGGCATC
>CAYRHK010000194.1:0-5158 GCA_964423825.1 uncultured Terricaulis sp.
TGATGGCCAAGGCGCTGGGACGGCGCAACGACCAGATGGTCGAACTCCTCTCCCTCAATCCTGCCCACGCCAAGCGCGAAGTCGCGACCAGCGACATAGACTGGATCGCCCGCATCGTCTGGGCGAGCCAGTAGGGTTGTCTAAACGCGGCGGCTTGTCAGGCACGAATTGGCCCGAAGGAGACATTCGCCTTTTTATCTAGCCGGGACCCGAACTTTCAATTAGCCTGTAGTGGCGCGGCTAGGGTAGAATCCGAACGTCCGGCACCGCATCGGTCCGCCGCGCTCACCTACCTGCGGAGCCTTGCGGGCGTGGGCATGGCGCGCGAAGCGATCTTCATCAGCTATCGCCGCGACGATAGCAAACAGGACGCGGATGACTTGTACAAGGCTCTTGCCGCACGTATCGGCGAGAGCCACGTCTACAAGGACGTGGACAACATTCCGCTCGGCGCGGACTTCGGCGCGCATATCAAAGGCATCCTCCCGCGTTGCCAGATCGCGCTAATCGTGATTGGCCCGACATGGGCCAACGCGCGAGACCAAGATGGTCGCCGGCGTCTTGAAGACCCATTCGACTGGGTGCGCGTCGAGGTCGAATTGGCGCTTGCAGCGCGGGAGTTGCGAGTGGTGCCGGTGTTGGTCAACGGCGCGGCGATGCCGCGCGCGAACGAGGTGCCGTCAAGCCTTCACCCGCTGTTGGGCCACCACGCTGCTTTTGTGCGGCGGGGGCCCGATCTGCAGGCTGACACCGCCCGGCTTCTTAACGCCCTGGCTCTCGTCGTCGTGCCTGAGATGGTCCCCATCCCAGCAGGGGAGTTCATGATGGGCTCGCCCGCTAACGAACCCAACCGGCGTGACAACGAAGGCCCGCAGCACCGCGTGTACATCAAGACGTTTGAGCTTGGCAAGTATCCGGTCACGTTCGGGGAGTGGGACGCAGCAATCGTGGCGGGCGCCGGACTGGATCGGCCCGATGACTACCACAAGGGCCGCAACCGCCGCCCGGTGACCGTGGTCTCGTGGAAACAAGTACAAGACTACATCGCCTGGCTCAACGTTAAGACCTCTCGTTGCTACCGGCTGCCGACCGAGGCAGAGTGGGAGTACGCCTGCCGCGCAGGGACCACGACTGCTTATTCGACAGGCGCAAGCATTATGGCAACCGAGGCAGTGTTCGGTGTGTCATTCTCATCGTCGCCGGTTGGCTCGTGCCCGCCAAACGCCTTCGGCCTCCACGACATGCACGGCAACGTAGGGGAATGGTGCGAAGACGCTTGGCATGAGAATTACACGGGCGCGCCCAGCGACGGCTCTGCGTGGATCGCCGGCGGCGACGCCCCGGATCGCGTGTGTCGCGGCGGTAGTCACCTTTCAACATCAGCGCAGGTCCGCTCCGCGTACCGCAGCTCCTGGAGCCAGGACTTCCCCTCCGGCTCTCTCGGCTTCCGTGTCGCCAGGACCCTTTAGGATGCGCGACCAAGCCTGACGAATGTCTGGAACCGGCGAACTCCAGTTCTTGGACCCTGACCGCCCCTAATCCTCGTCCCCCCGTTCCGGCTTCCACGCCGCGATCAGCCGCGGGCCAGCCGCGCGCAGCAATTCGCCTCTGATCTCGAACGCCGCGAACGCCGCCGTCGGGAAATTGCCAGCAAACTCGCGCGCGACCTTCGATCCGTCATGGGCCTGGCGCACCAGCAGCCCAGTCAGTTCGCCAATTCCTGGATTGTGCCCGATAACAACCACGCTCTCGGCTTCACAGTCGGTGAACGCATCCCAAATGCCCTCGGGCGCCGCATGATAAAGCGCCTCGTCGAATCGCGTCTCCAAACCGAAATTCGCGAGCGCCGCCGCCGCCGTTTCGCGCGTGCGCGTTGCCGTCGACACTAGCGCCAATCCCGGCCTCAGCCCCGCGTCCTCCATAGCCGCGCCGGCGCGCGCGGCGTCGCGCTGGCCGCGCTGCGTCAGTGCGCGCGCCTTATCGCTCGGCGCTTCGTGGGCGCGAACCGCCTTGGCGTGTCGCATCAAAATCAGCGTGCGCATCCGCGCGACTGTGCCGAAGCAGCCGAGATTCGCAACCGCGAACCCCTCAGCCGATCGGCGCGAACACCGCGAGCGCCACGATGGCGACGAACGCCGCCGTCACGCCGGCAATGAGGTGTGCAACGCACAAAAGCACCACCGGCTTGCCTCGATTGGCTTCAACGTCTTCGGCGCTGCAGGCGTGTGTGTTGTCGATCATGGCGGCGTCTCCTCGCCATGAGGTACGCCTCGCAGTGCAACCGCGTTACGGCTCAGCGCGGATAGGCCTCGTCGCGGGTCGAGAACAGCCACAACCCAATCACGTAGAGCACTGGCGCGAAGAAGACGGCAACGTTGGTGGCGGCCTGAGGCGCGCGTCGAACATAGGTTGCGACGAACTCATCAGCGCCGACCACAGCCCCCATTGTGGTCGCCGCTGGAGTCAGCAAAACGATTAGCGCCACGACACAAAGCCAAAACGCCACCGCCGCCGCTACGATGGGCGAGGTACGCTCCACGTAATCGTCGGCAGGATGGTCATCCAGTCGGGTGAGACTGGCCCAGATCGTCAGCGGCCACAGGGCCGCGTTCAAGAACCGCAGCGGAGCAGCTCGCATTAGCGCCTCCATGCAAGTTAGAACGGCAATCATAACGTGGTTGCTCGCCGCGCGTCGAAACTGTACGAAAAATTAGGAAGTCGAGCGCTCGGTTGACCCCCATTGGTTGGCAGGCGCAGCGCGCGTTGTTTGCGTGAACGCACTGACCAAGACAGCGCGCCTGGGTCGAGTGGCCTTTTGGTTGCCGAACCTCCCCGGCCGCATATATACATGGCGGTATCGGAGTGCGTTGGGTGCGTGCACTTGCGTAAGCTTGACTCGGCCGCGGGAGCGCATCCAACGCCAATTTCGGCGGCGACGCCGCCGCATCGGACCAGCGGCTTTCGCGCCGATATCCAGGGGCTGCGCGCTATCGCCGTTTTGGCTGTGGTGGCGTTCCATGCGGCGCCGAATTTGCTGCCCGGAGGATTTGTCGGCGTCGACATCTTCTTTGTGATTTCGGGCTACCTTATCGCCGGCATTTTGATGAACGAAATGGCGGCGAATGCCTTCTCGCTCGCACGCTTCTACGAGCGTCGCGTGCGCCGAATATTTCCAGCCTTGTTTGCGCTGCTCGTGCCCGTGCTCGTTTCCGGCGCCTTGCTGCTGCCGCCAGGACCATACAACGACCTGGGGCGAGTTGCGTTTTCTGCGGTCTTCTTCGTTTCTAACATCGAACTGCTTAACCACACCGGCTACTTCGACCACGATACCTATGGCCGTCCGCTTCTGCATATGTGGTCGCTCGCGGTTGAAGAGCAATTCTACATATTCTTTCCGCTGGCTCTCTTTGCACTGCACAGATTTGCGCGTCGTTATTTGAGGCTGACGCTCATCGTGCTGGCGACGATCTCACTCGCGGCATGCGAATGGACACTGTCGAGATCCAACACACAGGCCTTCTATTTGGTCCCGTTCCGTGCGTACGAATTCACTATCGGAGCGACAATTGCTGGCTTGTCGGTCCCGGCGCGTTTTCCCGCAGCGCTCAATTCCGTCCTGTCTGTGATGGGGCTGATGCTGATGATCGGCAGCATGTTTGTTCTTCACACAGGCGCTCGCTTCCCGGGCCTGTCCTCGTTCGTGCCGTGCGCCGGCGCCGCGCTCGTTCTTTGGACAGGAGCGGGCCAGCCATCGGCGGGCGGGCGGCTTGTCAGCGGCGCTCCCTTCCAATTCTTCGGAGATATCTCCTACTCCCTCTATTTGTGGCACTGGCCAGTTCTGACCCTGGGCGGCTTTGCACTGCTGCGCGAGTTGGATTGGACAGCGTCGGCAGCGCTGGCGGCGCTTTCGATTGGGCTGGCTGCACTATCCCGTCACTACATAGAGCGACCGTTTCAGAAACCGCGCGGCCGACCGATCCGAGCGCTCATGGCGGGGATGGCGGGCATGGCGCTGACCGGGACCGCTGCCGCAGCAATAGCGTTGCTCGACGGCTTGCCCGCGCGGTTGAGCCCCACCGCAGCGTCCTTTTTAGCAGCAGAGGCAGACCGCAACCAGCGCCGCGAAGAGTGTCACCGCCACTTGGAAAGTGCGCTCTGGGACTATGCAGACGCCTGCACATTCGGCGCGGCGAACAGCTCGCCGCAAGTCGCCGTATGGGCCGATTCCTTCGGCGCGGAGATTGTCGTGGCTTTAGGAGAGCGCCTGGCTCTGTCGAATCAAAGCGTGTTGCAGCTCACTTCGTCCGCTTGCCCGCCCGCGATTGACTTCGCCATCGCACGACAACCGCTCTGCGAGCGACAAAACGCACTCACGCTCAGGGCGCTCATCAATGACAAGCGCATCGACACCGTCTTGCTCGCCCTTCACTATCAGGCATATTCCCGAGCCGATCGACCGAGATTGGCGGCCGCACTCGCTCGCACGGCTGAAGCTATTTCCGCAGCAGGCAAGCGCGTGATCGTCGTCTACCCTATTCCAACTTTTTCTATCGATGTTCCCAGTGCAATCGGCATGTTGGTTCAACGAGGCGACGACCCGGGCGATCTCACGCTGCCGCGAAGCGCTTTCGACGAGCGTGTGCGCGACATAGAGGCGAGGCTCGACGCCCTTGTCATGCGCACAGGCTCCGAGGCGTTGCGGCCGGCGTCAATATTGTGCGACGCGCGGCGATGCGGCAGCTATCGCCCCGATGTCGGCGTGTTGTACTTCAACAACAATCACTTAAGTCTCGCCGGCGCCCGCTTGTTGGCGGCTGAGGTCCCGCTTCCAAAGCCCCGCCTCGCCATTGTTCGCGATCAGCGCCCGTAGCGCAGTCGCGCCGCTATGCCCACCAGCGTCTCCGCCGCCTCGCCCATTGGCTTCAGGCGCGCCTTGAACTTCTCGAACTGCATGACGTTTTCAATGCGCGCATCGAGAAACGCCCATGTTGCTTCGTGATCCGCGCTGTCGTCGCTGAACCAGCGCGCATAGGTGCTCGCCAGCACGCCCGAGAGGATCGCGCGCTTGGAGTAGAAATTGCCGTCGGTGCTCTTGTCGCCCAGCGCGCGCCAGATGCGATCAACCGTGCGCCATAGGAGCCGCGACGCTTCCGGCGCG
>CAYRHK010000195.1:0-5150 GCA_964423825.1 uncultured Terricaulis sp.
GCCCCGGGGGCGGCCCCCGCGGCTTATCCGCAAAATGGACTATTGAATACCCCCTACGCGCGTTTTACCGCCTTCACGGCCGCTTCCTTGGGTGCCGCGGCTCAGGTGTTCGCCTCGTTGGCGCGCGACAGTGACAATATTGCTTACCTCCTTGTTTACCGTGGTGCTGCTACCCCATGTCCAACTGGCGGGGGTGACCTTCGCTTGTTAGGAATGCCATCGGATTGCGCGGCTTAGCGGCGGGATGACGAGGAAGAATTTCTCATGCGGACGCTGATCGTTTCGCTTACGGCGCTCGCCGCTCTCATGCCCCAGGCGCAGGCGGAAACCCTGACCGAGGCGATGGTGTCGGCGGTTGAGACCAACCCCTCCCTGGCGGCGGAGCGTCAACGCTTGAACGCCACGCGTGAGGAATTGCCCCAGGCATGGTCCGAGGCGCTGCCTCAGCTGTCACTTGGCGGGGTCGCAACCGCTCGCGACACCGACTCCGACAACCCCCTGCTGGACACCGACACCAGCGAGACCTGGGTGAGCACCGCCAACCTCTCCCAATTGCTGTTCGGGTCTGGTCGGGTACTGGCGTCGACGCGCGCGGCGCGCGCCCAGATCGCGGGCGCTGTCGCGGGCTATGAGGGCGCGCGCCAGCAATTGCTGCTCGACGTCACCGCCGCCTATGCTGATGTGCTTCAGGCCCAGGCCATCGTCGCGGCGCGCGAGACCAACGTCTCAAACCTGACGCGCTTGTACGAATTCGCGCAGGCGCAATTCGACGCCGGCGTGGTGACGCGCACCGACGTCGCGCAATCGCAAGCGAGGTTGGCGCAAGCGCGAACCCTCTTGGTGCAGGCGCAGGGTTCCTTGGCGGCGGCGGTGCAGGCCTACCAGCGATTGGTGGGGCGTCCCCCATCCGGCCTTGAATTGCCGACAGGGGCGGGAAGCTTGCCGTCGGATTTGGGCGCAGCGCTTGAGATTGCATCGCGTTCGAACCCACAACTGATCGCCGCCGTCGCCGCTGTCGAATTTGCGGATGCAAACGTCGATGTCGCGGCGACGCAGGGGCGTCTTAGCGTGACCCTGGAAGGCAGCAGCGCGCTCGGCGGCGATTACGACGACGACACGCTCGAGAGTCGCACCGACTCCGTGGGCGTTCGCGTGGCCATCCCACTGTTCCAGGGCGGGTTCGTGCGCTCGCTGACGCGCCAACAGCGCGCACTGCGCGCCGCCTCCAGTTTGGATCTCGCCGCCACCCAGCGCAGCGTCGAGGAGCGTGTGACAACAGCCTGGACCGGCTTGTTGAGCGCGCGCGCAGCTGTGGATTCCGCGCGTGAACAAGTCGATGCCGCCGAACTCGCCTATGAGGGCGTGCTGTTGGAGCAGGAGACCGGGTTACGCTCCACGGTCGAGGTGCTCGATCAAGAGGCGGATTTGCTGACGGCGCGCATTTCACTTGCGCAAGCGCGCCGCAATCTGGTTGTGGCGGAGCGCCAACTCCTGTTTGCTGTCGGCGCGCTAGGGATTCCGGATCAGCCCAGCGGCACAGAGGTCAGGGACGAGTTGCGCGGGCGCTGACGCAACGCGCATTCCTAGAGGCCCGCTGCAACCGCGCGGAAAATCGGATCGAGGCCGCCGCCGACAAGGCCGACCGCCGTGACGATGACGAGTCCGATCAACGAAGCGATCAGCGCATATTCGATGGCGGTGGCGCCGCGCTCGTCGCGAAGGAAGCGGGAGATCATGCGGGGCTCCGTTCAATCAAGCGCTCGACCAGCACCACATCGGCCGGCGGCATCGGGTATGCGTGCAATTCGTTGGGTTGGACCCAAGCCATCGCTTGCGCGGCGTTAGGATCGAGCTTTGGCTCTCCCGCCCAGCGCGCGATGACATAAAGCGGCATCAGCAAGTGAAATCCCTCGTACGCATGCGAGGCGAACGCGAAAGGCTCCAGCGCGCCAGCGTCGACGTGTAGGTCCAGCTCTTCCTTCAACTCGCGCACCAGCGCCTGTTCGGGCGCTTCTCCCTGTTCGACCTTGCCGCCGGGAAACTCCCAGAGCCCTGCCATTTGTTTGTGCGCCGGACGCTGTGTGATGAGCACGCGTCCGGCTGAATCCACCAATGCCGCAGCCGCCACCAAAAGGAGGGGTCGCATCGAAGCAGGATCATCGCAGATTTGCATGAAGAAGCCGTGAGAAGGATTGGTTGAGGAAGGTTAAGCCTAATGCAACTTCAGTCGCGGCCGGATCACGGCGTTGACGTGACCGACGACGATCATCGCCAGACCGCGCAGCCAACCGTGGATGGCGATCAGGTGCATCTGGTACAGGGATACATAGACGAAGCGCGCGAGGCGGCCTTCGATCGCGAGCCGGCCGCCAATCAGCGCGCCCATCAGCGAGCCAACGGTTGAATATTGGCTGAGCGACACCAGCGAGCCGAAGTCGCGATAGACGAAGTCGACGAGCGGGCGCTCTTCCTGCACACGCCGGAGGTTGACGAAGGCGACATCCGCCATCTGGTGCGCGGCCTGCGCGCGCGGCGGGACCGGGCGGTCGCTACCGGTTTGCGGACAGGCGCAGCAATCGCCGAGGGCGAAAATGCGTTCGTCGCGCGTCGTCTGCAACGTGCGGCGCACGACGAGGCGATTGTCGCGATCGGTTTCAAGGCCCGCGATGTCCTTCAAAAAATCCGGCGCTTTCACGCCCGCGGCCCAGACTTTGAGATCGGTGACGATCCGCTCGCCATTGGCCAGCAAGACGCTGTCGCTTGTCACCTCCGCGACGCGCGCGTCGGTCAGCACTTTGACGCCCAACGCTTCCAGCTCGTCGCGCGCCGCGTCGGAGAGTTTCTCGGGCAGCGCCGGCAAGATGCGTGGACCTGCCTCGATCAAGGTGATGTCGAGCCGGCTTTCGTCGAATACTTCGAGGCCATAGTGGCGCAAGCCCGCGGCCGCGTTGTACAACTCGGCGGCCAACTCGACGCCGGTGGCGCCGGCGCCGACGATGGCGATCTTCACGTGCGCATCGCTTTGCGGATCGGCGCTCATCAACCGCGACACCCGCAGGCACTGGTTCAGCAGCTTTAGCCTGAAGCGGTCGGCCTGGTCGCGGTCATCCAGCACCATGCAATGCTTGTCGGCGCCGGGCGTGTTGTAGGAATTGGTGACCGAGCCTAGCGCGAGCACGAGATAGTCGTAGCGGATGCGTTGGCGGCCGACGATTTCCTCGCCGTCCTCGTCGAGGATGGGGGCGACGATCACCTGACGATTAGCGCGGTCGATGTCTTCCATCCGGCCCATGAAGAAGCGATAGCCGTGGCGGTGGCCGTGACTGCGATAGCCGACTTCGTCGAGATTGGCGTCGAGCGAGCCGGCGGCGACTTCGTGCAGCAACGGCTTCCAGATGTGGGTGCGGTTGGGTTCGATCAGGATGATGTCGTGGCGCGCGCGCCCGTAGCGGCGCCCGAGCTTGCGCGCCAGCTCCAGTCCGCCGGCGCCGCCGCCAACCACCACGATTTGAGTCTTGAGGCTCACGGGGGCGCGTGTGCCACAAGGCGCTTAATTTGTCCTAACGGAGGGTGGGCGGTAGGGTGCCTGAGTGGCAATGGAGGCCGGTGATGGGCTGGTGGTCGTTTCTGCTCCTGGCGTTGGCATTGGTATCATTCATGGCGTCCACTAGGCAGGGTGCACTCTGGACGCGCGCGGCGATCTGGACCGCCGGGGCCGCCTTGCTCTCGTTGGTGGTAGCGATTGTAGCTGTCGACAACACTCATAGCGGCCTCTTTCGTGCCTTCCAGGACCTCGTGGCCAATTGGCGGACGCCAAGTGAGAGCGTGGTCGTTCAAGCCTTGCAGCGCAACAGCAGCGGTGTTGGCCGTTACCTCCTGCCGGTGCTCGACCTGTTCTTAGTGATCGGAGCGGTGCTCGGACTGATTGGATTGCTCGCCTTCACGCCCGGAGAACGCCTCGAGAAAATCACGCGCCCTCTCGCGACTGGCCTCTTGGGTGCAATAGGAGGGGGAGTCTTGGCGTTGACAGTTGTGGGAGTGGGATTCGGGGGAGTCATAGAACCGCGCTCATATTCCAACGTCGTGGTTTCGCACGACGTACAAGACGGCGACACGTTCTGGATCGGCGAGACCTCGGTTCGACTCTTTGGCGTCGACGCCCCTGAGCGGCGTCAGTTCTGCTTAGCGGGAGACGCCCAGGTTGATTGCGGGGAAAGGGCGAAGACGCATCTCGCGGAGTTGTTGAATGGGGCACTCGTCGTGTGCCAACCCCGCGAGACATCCTCGGGGCGGGTGGACGACTCGTTCGGTCGACCGTTGGTTAGTTGCGAAGTGCAGGTAGGCGAGGGCGCGGACTTCGATGTTGGCGACCGGATGAGAGCCGACGGCTTCGCTGTAGAGTACCATCGCGGCGAAGATATCCCGCGTTCAATTTCATTGAACGGAATGTGCACAGTCCATCCGAGGAGTTGGCGGCAAGGCGATCGTGATGTTGGCACCGCCTGCGCCGGTTCTTCGAGTGGCGGCGGCGTCGCACCGCTCCCTGACACTTGGAATTGGTAGTCGTACAAAACGATCACCCCACCCCCTTACCCCCTCCCCCTCTAGGGGAGGGGGACCGCTCAACTCCGGTAGTCTCCGTTGATCTCGACATAGCGCTTGGTCAGGTCGCACGTGTACATAAGCGCGCGGCCGGGACCGTCGCCGACGCGGACGCCGATCTCCAGCTCCGGCCGCTTCATGTACGCACTCATCGCGGCTTCGCTGTAATCGGGCGCGACCATGCCGTCTTTCGCTGCCCACAAATCGCCGAAACGCACGGAAAGTTTCTCGCGCACGATCGGTTCGTCGGCGCGACCCGCGGCGGCGACGATGCGGCCCCAATTGGCGTCCTCTCCGGCGATGGCGGTCTTCACCAGCGGGCTTTCGCAGATCGTGCGCGCAATCTTTTTGGCGGACGCATTGCTTACAGCGCCTTCGACGGTGACCCTGACGAATTTGGTGGCGCCTTCGCCGTCGCGCACGATCTGGATGGCGAGGTCGGCCAGCACGCGCGTCAGCGCCTCGCGAAAATCACTGAGGCGCGGGTCGTCGGCGTTCTCGATCGACGGCGTCTTCGCGGCGCCGGTGGCGAACAGGAGCACGCAATC
>CAYRHK010000196.1:0-5111 GCA_964423825.1 uncultured Terricaulis sp.
CAAGACGGCGAGGCGCGGATCGATCGCTGGCTGCGCCGTCGCTATCCGCAACTGACCCAAGGCCAGGTCGAGAAACTGTTGCGCACCGGGCAAGTGCGGGTGGACGGCGCGCGCGTTAAGAGTTCGGATCGGGTCGTGCCGGGGCAAATGGTGCGGATCCCGCCACTGCCGACGACGCCGACGCGCGCAGAGCGCAGCGCCCTGTCGACGAAGGACGAAGCCTATGTACGCAGCCTGGTTCTGCATAGGGATGACGATGTCATCGTGCTGAACAAGCCCCAGGGGCTAGCGGTGCAAGGTGGAGCAAGAACGGTTCGGCATCTCGATGCGCTGCTCGAGGGTTTGAAGTTCGAAGCCGAGGGCAGACCTAAATTGATCCATCGTCTTGACCGCGACACGTCAGGGTGTCTGGTGCTGGCGCGCAATCCGCGAGCAGCTGCGGCCCTGGGCGATGCTTTTCGAGATCGCGATAGTGAAAAGATCTATTGGGCGGTGGTGGTGGGCAGCCCCCGGCCGAAAGCGGGAGAACTCAGAGGCTGGATGCGGAAAGCGCCGGGCGCCCATGAAGCTGATCGTGAGCAGATGCGGCGCGCCGTGCAAACTGACGAAGGCGCGGTTCACGCGATTACGCAGTATCAAGTGCTGTCAGAGGCGGCCGGGCGCGCAGCTTGGGTGGCGCTACGTCCTGTAACGGGACGGACGCATCAATTGCGCTTTCACATGGCGGAGATCGGTCACGCGATTATCGGCGATCGCAAATACACGTGCGATCGACCGGCGCCGAACGATCTGGGCGATGCGCTACTGCTTCACGCGCGTGCGATTCGTTTGCCGCATCCTGCGGGCGGGAAACTTGAGGTGAAGGCGCCGCTTTCAGCGGCGATGCGCAGGGCCTTCGAGACGTTGGGATTCGACGAACGTGAAGCTCGCGATCCTTTCGCGCCGTTCGAGGAAAAGCGATGACGCCGGCTGAAACCAACGCCATCGTTGGCGCCAGTCGTGAATTATTGATAACCGGCGATGCTGAGGGCGCCGAGCGGTTGTTGTCGCCTTTGCTGAAGCAACTGCGCGTCGACGGCCCGGCGCTTCATCTTATGGGACTCATCAAGAAGGCGCAAAACCAACTGGAGGAATCCGAACGCTATCTGCGCAGCGCCGTCGCCCATGGCTTAAGCGAGGCGCAATACTACAACGATCTTGCCACGGTGTTGCAGGCGCGCGGCACGTTTGGCGAAGCTGTACGACTCTACCGCGCCGCAATCGCGCTTTCCAGCAATGCGGCGGTGGCGCGCAGCCATCTGGTTCGATGCCTGCTTGCCGCCGGTGACATCGGCGACGCGGAACGCGAAGCCAGGGAGGCGGTGTCCGCAGATCCGAATGCTGAAACCTGGACGCTGCTGGCGCATGTTCATCGCCTCCAGGAGCGCCACGAGGAGGCGCTTAAGGACGCACAAGCTGCGCTGCAGTGCGGGCCAAAGCTGCGCGGTTTGCGCTACAATCTCGCCGCCTCGCTTGAGCGCGTGGGCCGAGGGCGTGAGGCGTTAGCCATTTACGAAAAGCTGGCGCGTCAGGACCTTGATACACCGGACTTGGCGCTCAATCTCTCGCGCGGCCTTTTCGCCGATGGTCGACTGCGCGACGCGGAGGCCGTCGCGGAACGTGGCGTCGAGTTATGGCCGGGTTCGACCGCGTTGCACAGTGCTCTGGCGCGCATGCGCTGGTTGCGAGGCGAAGGAGAGAAATGCACCGCCATTCTCGAGGATACGCTGCAATCGCGACCGAGCGACATGAACCTGCGCCTCACGTGCGCCGACGTTCTGCATAGGGGTCAGCACTATGACAAGGCGCTGCGGGTGCTGCAGGAGGCGCTGGTGCTGGCGCCCGAGGCGCCGGCGTTGCTCAGTGCTTATGGCGTGGTGCTTGATGAGCTGGGGCGTCCCGAGGAGGGGCTCCAGTTCCTGAGGCGTGTTGCGTCGATGGCGCCGAGTTCGCGCTCGGCGCAGCGGAACTTGTTGTCCACGCTGTTGCGCGCTGGCCGTGCTGACGAAGCACTGGCCATTGTTCGCGCGCTTCGCGCCCACGACCCGGATGAACAGTATCTGACGGCGTGTGAGATCACTGCTTACCGCATGCTCGGCGACAGAAGGTATCGCGATTGGTGCGACTATGACGCATTGGTGCGAGTGTATGATCTTTCGCCGCCACGCGGTTATTTCACGATCGAGAATTTCAATGCCGCATTGGCTGAGGTGTTGCGTGCTCAACATCGGGCGACGGCAAATCCCCTCGACCAGATCCTACACAACGGCACTCAGACCAGCCGCAAGTTGTTGCAGGCCAATGAACCCGTGCTGAGGGCATTCATAGCCAGCGCGGAAGCTGCGGTGCGTGACTTCACGTCGAGACTCCGTCGAGATAGCGACCATCCGTTTACGCGACGCATCGGGGATCGTTTCCGGTTCTCGAATTTGTGGTCGGTTCGTCTGGGCAAGGATGGATTTCAGCCCAATCATCTCCACGACAGGGGTTGGATAAGCTCTGCTTATTACGTGGCGCTGATGCCGTCCGAGCACCCCAAGAACCCCAGGCATGGGTGGCTGAAATTCGGCGAGGCGAACAGGGCGCCGCCGGGGTGCGGCGCCGAGAAGTTCATCGAGCCAAAGCTGGGGCAACTTGTGCTATTTCCCTCATACATTTGGCACGGCACAGTGCCGTTTGAAGGCGCGGAGCGTTTGAGTGCGGCGTTTGACGTGGTTCCGGATTGAGCGGCGCGAAGCGCGGGGCCGGAGGCGGCGACCGTGATGGGTGCGGCTCGACGGTTCTACAGGCGGGCGACGGTTGCGTCAGTTGGAGACGGCGCATTTGGGATCATGCTTGACGAGCGTGAATTGAAGTCTCCTCGGGGCGTACTTGTTCGGATGCCGAGGCGCGCACTCGCAGAAGCGGTCGCCGAGGAGTGGGACGCGCAAGGGGAAAGGATCGAACCGGGTGCGATGCCCCAAACCCAACTGGTATTCGCCGCGATCGATGGCGGTGCTCAAGCGCGAGCGGAGCGCATTGAGTTTGTGTGCGCCCATGTTGAGACGGATCTCTGCCGTTATCGCGCGGAGGAGCATTCGGAACTCGGGCGGATTCAAGAGGCAGCGTGGGGGCCACTGCTTCGTTGGACCGAAGGCGATTTCGGCGTGAGCTTGCCCGCGGTTGTCGGCGTCGTAGTCAGCCCTGCGCCGACTGCTGCCGAGGCAGTCGGCGCTTGGCTCAGGGAGTTGGACGATTTCCTGCTCACAGGATTGGCCCAGGCGGTGGGGCTTTCGGGCTCGGCAGTGATAGGTTTGGCGTTGTTGCGGAACAGAATTGGCGCGGAAGAGGCGTTTGCCGCCGCCACCGTTGACGAGGCGTGGAACATGGCGCGATGGGGTCGCGACGAAGAGGCGGTCTCGCGTCTCGAACGCCACCGCGTTGCGCTCAATGCCGTCGCGCGTTTTTTCTCGGCCCTGCGATATGACTGAGTTAGAGGTGCTCAACGAAGCAAAGCGCCTGTTGGCGTCCGGCGATCCCTTCGCTAGCGAACGCATGCTGGCGACGCTGTGGGCAGATACTTCCCACGCCCCCGCACCGGCGCTTTACCTGCTTGGGATGATCCGCAAGGCGCAGGGGAGATTGAATGACGCGGAACGCTACCTCCGTCGCGCGATCGCGATGGCGCCAGAGGTTCGGGACTTCCACCTTACTTTAGCTGAAATGCTCGCTGGGGCCGGCTTCCCGTCTGCGGCGGCGGACGTGTACGCTGCGGCATCCAGTCTGACGGCATTCGATGTCGAGGTTCACCGTCGTCATGTGCGTGCGCTCCTTGATGCGATGCGCTGGGAAGAAGCGGAGCAACGTGCGCGCGAGTTCCTGGCGTCGGCGCCGAGTGCGGAGGCTTGGATCGTTCTCGCAAACGTACTGCGCGCGTCGGAGAAGTTCGAGGCGGCGCTCAATGCGAGTGAGGAGGCTCTGAGGCTCAATGGCGGGAGCGCCGCTGCAAAACACGGTCGCGGCGTCGCGTTAGCGCGACTCGGCAGGAACGATGAAGCGCTCGCCGTGTTTGACGATCTGTTGCAGCGCGGCGTACGCGACCCCGCTCTTTATGTTCATCGTGGCGCCGCGTTGATGAACCTAGCGCGCGCTGGGGAAGCGGAAGATATGTTCGAGCGGGGGGTCCAGCAATGGCCGGGTGACCAGAACCTTCAACACGCGCTGGCGACCACACGCTGGATGCGCGGCGGGGGCGAGAGCTTTGCTCTCGCCTACGAGGCGGCTGTGGCTTCAAAGCCGGATGCTATTGGCTTGCGCGCCGGTTGCGCCGATCTCCTGCGGCGCGCGGATCAGCGCGAACGCGCGGAACGGTTGTTGCGCGAGGGCCTCGTGCGCGCGCCGAAGGATCCGACCCTGTCGCAGGCGCTCGCGGTGCTCCTCGACGAAATGGATCGTTCCGGCGAGGCGCTGCCGTTGTTGGAGGCGGGGCTTGCGGCGCGGCCCGAGTCGCTCGTGATGCGAGGCGCGTATGTGAACGCGCTGCTGCGCTTGGGGCGCGGCGACGAAGCGCTCGCAGCCGTCCAGGCAGCGCGGGCAGCTGAACCGGTCAATCAGGAATGGATTTGTTACGAGACCATGGCGCTGCGCCAGCTTGGCGACCCACGCTATCACGAGTTGTGCGACTACGACGTGATGGTGCAGGCGTTCGAACTGCCTGTTCCACCTGGTTTCAGCAACATCGTGGCTTTCAACGAGGCGCTGCGTGAACGATTGCTTCGCTTGCACGTGCTGGAGACCCATCCGCTTGATCAATCGCTGCGCCACGGGTCTCAGACCTGTCAACTGAGGCGATCCAGGGCGGCCTGAAAATTGAGGAACACGCGTGGCTGCACGATGCGTTCGTGTCGGCGTCGCACTACGTTTCCACGTCTGGCCTCGATTTCTGGCGCAAGCGGCTCGAGCACGCGGCTGGCTATCAGAAGGCGCTCACGCCGAAGACGGCGGCATCGCCGGACGCCCAGCCCCCAATCGTGCCATCTCGCAGCCCACGTTTTCAGCGCGCGCTCGAGTCGGTCCGAATTGCGGCGCGTAGC
>CAYRHK010000197.1:0-5085 GCA_964423825.1 uncultured Terricaulis sp.
TGGCAGGGGCGTTGACCGCGTCGCTGCGCTGGCCGATGCTGCGCGCGTCGGTTCCTCATCCGAGGACTAACAGGGAACGCGGTTAAATTCCGCGGCTGCGCCCGCAGCTGTAAGCGGCGAGCACCGAACGCATAACCACTGGAGCTCACGCTCCGGGAAGGGCGTTCGGCGCGGTGACCCGCGAAGCCAGAAGACCTGCCGACGTCAACTCTTAGGTGCGGGGGCGCGCCTAGAAGGAGGCGGGGTTGGATTGGCTCGAAGCGATTGCGCGCCGGCGCGCTTGTACATCTCCCCCCCTTTCTTTTAGGGCAGGGGGCATTCTAGCATTTTGCTCCCTATGTCTTGTCCTGTTTGTGCAACTAGCCCACGCTGCGCCCCGTCGCATCGTCAGCCTCGATTATTGCGCCGATCAGTACGTGTTGGCGCTTGCCGATCGCACGCAGATTGCCGCGCTCTCGCGCGGATCGCGGCGCGATGATTCGTACTTTCGCGACCGAGCGCAGGGTATTCGCCAAACGCGCGGTTCGCTTGAAGAGGTGCTGGCGCTACGCCCCGATCTGGTCGTCCGTACCTGGGGCGGCCCATTCAATGCGCGGGAGGTTTACGCGCGCTTCGGCGTGGCGCTGCATCAAATCGGTGATGCTACGGACTTCGCCGCCGCGCGCACGGAACTCGTCAGCGCCGGCGCGCTGTTTGGCCATCCCGAGCGGGCGGAGGCGCTCGCACATGACCTCGACTCTCGCTTGGCGGCGTTGCACGAGAATCCGGCGCGCCAGCGCCCTGTTGTCATGTACTTGTCGGCGGGTGGCGCGGTTGCGGGCGAAGGCACGATGATGGACGCCGTCATCGAAGCGGCGGGCGGCAGAAACGCGCGAACCGAGGCGAATTGGTCGATTGTCTCGCTCGAGGAGATGGTGCAAGCGCCGCCCGGGTTGCTCGCGCTCGGCTTTTTCGACCATGGCCGCGAACGCATGAACGCGTGGTCGCGTACGCGGCATGTCGCGGTGCGGCGTGTGCTGGCGCGCGCGCGCACCGTCTCGTTGCCGACGGCTGCGATCGCTTGCGAGGCCTGGTACGCGATCGACGCGGCGGAGGCGATCGCCGAGGCGTTGCGTTCGACATGAGTATGGCGGGACGATGGTCAGCGGCCCTCGTGATGCTCAGTTTGTTGGCGCTCGGCGCGGCGCTTTGGCTCGGGCCTATGCCGCTTGCGGACCCTTTCGCGCCTGATGAGGGCACGCGCGTGATCGTCTGGGAAATCCGACTTCCGCGTGCGCTGACGGCTTGGTTGGTGGGCGCCGCGCTGGGGATCTCGGGCGCCGCACTGCAAGGGTTGTTGCGCAATCCGTTAGCCGATCCTGGCGTGCTCGGGCTCTCCGGATTCGCCGCCCTTGGCGCTGTGCTGGCGTTTGCGATGGGGTTCGCGACGCTCGCGCCAGCGATGGCCATTGCGTTTGCACTGAGCGCGGCGCTGTTGGTTGTGGCGTTAGGTTGGGCCGCGCGCGGACCTGCTAGTCTTGTACTGATTGGCGTGGGGCTTTCCAGTCTGGCAGGCGGGCTCATCGCGTTGACGCTCAATCTTGCCCCAAACCCCGGCGCCCTCGCCGATCTCGTGAACTGGACCATGGGTTCGGTCGAGGCGCGCTCTTTCGGCGATGTCGCATTGGTTGGCGGCGCCTTCATCATTGGCGGTGCATTGATTTTCTCCGCTTCGCGCGGGCTGCAAGCGCTCACGCTCGGTGAAGAGGCGGCGGCGGCTGTTGGCGCGGATCTCCAACGCACACGCTGGCTTGTGGTGCTTGGCGCCGCCGCCTGCACAGGGGCTGCAACCGCCGTTGCGGGCGTCATCGGCTTCGTCGGCATTGCAGCGCCGCATCTGGTGCGTGCCTTCGCCGGCCACGATCCGGCACGCTTGCTCTTACCGAGTGCGTTGGCTGGCGGCGCCTTGCTCGTTAGCGCCGATCTCGCAGTACGGCTCTTGCCGACCGACACCGAGTTGAAACTCGGCGTTGTTGCGGCAATGGTCGGCGGGCCTGCTTTTGCCTTCATCGCTGCGCGATTGGCTGCACGCGGCGGCGAGGCATGAGCGCTCTGCTTGCCTTGCGTGACGTATCCGTTTGTTTGGGCGGGCGCGTCGCCATCGACGGCGTCAATATTCAGGTGCGCAACGGCGAAGTTGTCGCGCTTCTCGGCGCCAACGGCGCCGGCAAGACAACCCTGATGCGCGTGGGGCTGGGGTTCGTCGCGGCGAGCGGGGGCGCGGCTCTCTTGGGCGGCGCGTCGACTTCGTCGCTCAGCGCCCGCGATCGCGCGTTGCGTGCGGCCTATCTGCCGCAGCGTCCCCAATCGGCGTGGCCGGTGCGGGTTGAAGACCTTGTAACGCTTGGGCGGTATGCATACGGCGCGGCGCCGGGGCGGGTGAGCGAGGTTGATCAAGCGGCTGTTACAGCGGCTCTTGATTTTTGTTCGCTTCAGGCGTTGCGCGCGCGGCGCATGGATCAGATTTCTGGCGGCGAGATCGCCCGTGCACACTTGGCGCGCGCACTTGCGCAGCGTGCGCCATTACTTGTGCTCGACGAGCCGACGGCGGGCCTCGATCCGGCGCAGGCGCTTGTCGTCGCGCAGATCATGCGCAGGCATGCTGCGGAAGGCGGAGCGGTGCTTGTTTCCATGCATGATGTGTCGCTGGCGGCTTGTGCGGCCGATCGGATTGTCGTGATGAAGAGCGGCAATGTGCTTGCCGAGGGCGCGCCGTCAGCGGCTTTGACGCCGGGAACATTGCACGCGGCGTACGGACGCGACGCGCAAGTTGAGTGCGTGGGTGGGCGCTGGGTGGCGTGGTTTGTTTGATTTCGCCGCGCTATAATCCGAGTTTGGCACGCGCCGCCTTGGTCAGTGAAACGGCGGACTTCGCGTAGTCCGCCCACGGATCGGGGGCGGCGAGGCGGGCCTTCATGTCGCGCAGCTTGAAGGTCGCGGCCGAATTGAGCGACCTCAACTCATCCCATGAAACCGGCGTGGCGATTGGCGCGGTTCCGCGCGCGCGGGTCGAGTAAGGGGAAATAGCCGTGGCGCCGCGATGGTTGCGGAAGTGGTCGATGAAGATGCGGCCTTTGCGCTGGGCCTTCGTCATCGTCGCGACGAAGCGCTTGGGATCGAGCGCGGCGATTTGGGTTGCGAAAGCGGCTGCGAAGTCCTTGACCTCGGCCCACTCGTGGCGCCGCTTCAGGTGCAGCACGATGTGCACACCTTTGCCGCCGGTGAGCATCGCGAAGCTCGGAAAGTCGGCAGTGTCCAACACGGCCTGTATGTCGAGGGCGGCGCGGCGAACATGCGCAAAGTCGAGCGCCTCGTCGGGATCGAGATCGAAAACGAGGCGATCGGGCTTGTCGAGATCGTCGTTGCGCGACCCCCATAAATGGATCTCCAAGCCTGACATTTGCGCGCACGCCACCAGCGCATCGACATTGGGGATGGTGAGATAGTTTTCGCGTTTGCCGCCGGCTTCGACGACGGGCGTAGTCTCCAGCTCTTTCGGCGCGCCGGCCATGGCGTGTTTTTGGAAGAAGGTCTGGCCGTCCGCGCCATCGGGCGCCCGTACGAGGCTGACGGGCCGGCCGAAGGCGTGCGGGCCCATGCGCTCGGCGGCGGCCTCCAGATAGGCTGCGTATTCCGCCTTGGTCACTTGGGCGTCGGGAAACAGAACGCGATCCGCGTGTGTCAGCCACACTTTGGATTTGCGCGCGGGCAGTTCGGTTTCGATGGCGACTTCTTCCGCAGGTTTGTCGCCGCGAAGCCCCAAGAAAACGGCGTGGCGGACCATGCCGTCACTGGTGAGTTCAGCGAACCGCACCTGCGCGACCAGATCGGGCTTCACCCACTTTGCGCCTTTCGCCGCTTCGCGCGGCACACTCAGCGATGCGGTCTTCCGCTCCCGTTTGGCTAGGTCTTCGGCAAGGGTTGCGAGCGTCTTGTCGCTGAACCCCGTGCCGACATTGCCGCGAAAGATGAGCTTTCCCGCTTCGTGGTCGGCCAGCAGCAGCGACGAGAAGGCGCGTTTGTCGGAGGGCTGATAGCCAACAATCACGAATTCGCGTTCGTTGACGCACTTGGCCTTGAGCCAGACGTTGCTGCGCCCGGAGCGATAGGTTGAGTCCGCGCGCTTGGAGACCACGCCTTCGAGGCCCTTGTCTCGGAAGGCTTCGAAGACGTGCGGGCCGTCGCCGTCGACGAACGGCGAGAGCCGAATGGGCGCCTTGGCGGCTTTCATGAGTTTTGCCAGCAACGCCTTGCGCTGGCGCAGCGGCTCCTTGCGCAGATCGCTTTTGCCCTCGGCGATGAGATCGAAGACGAAGTAAGAAACGCCGGCGCCGCCGCCATCGAGCGAACGCTGCAACGCGCCGAAATCGGTGCGGCCTTGGGCGTCGGCGACAGCGGCTTCGCCATCGAGCAACACGTCCTTGAGCTTCAGCGCCGCGAGCGCTTCGGCGATGCGCGGGAAGCGCGCGGTCCAATCGAGCCCGGTGCGGGTGTAGAGGCGCACCGCGTCTCCGGAGCAGGCGGCCTGGATGCGATAGCCGTCGTACTTGATCTCGTGCAGCCACTTGGCGCTGGCGGGGGGCAACTCGATCGGCGTGCAAAGCGCGGGGGGCACAAACTGCCATTTCGGCGCTGTGGTTTTCTTGGTGCGCTCCTCGCCCTTGCTCCATACGCGCCCGCCCTTGGTCGCGAGGTCTTCGACAGTGCGCCCGGACTTCACGCTGGTCAGTGCGCGGGCGGTGATCTCGCCCGGTTCGGCATAAGCGTCGCGTGACTTGAACAACAGCCAGTTCTCGCCGCGCTCACCGTCGCGCGGCTTCATCCGCACCATGTGGAACTCGCCCTTCAGGCGCTCGCCTGCGAGCACGAATTCAAGTTTGCCGTCTTTCAACCCCTGCTCGGGTTGGTTGCGCCATTTGAACTTGCCGGCATCCCAGATGATCACGCTGCCGGCGCCGTACTCGCCCTTCGGGATGACGCCTTCGAAGTCGCCATATTCGAGGGGATGGTTTTCGGTGCGAACGGCGAGGCGCTTGGCGGCGGGGT
>CAYRHK010000198.1:0-5078 GCA_964423825.1 uncultured Terricaulis sp.
ACTTGCCCATGTCGCCGTGCACGACTTTAGCCTGTGGACAGAGCTTCAGCGCCTTGAACATCGGCATCGCCGAACGCACGCCGTACGCGCGAGCCACATAGCAGCAGGTGGAGACCACGCCGCGCTTGCCACCGCCCACGATCACTGGATTGGGCTCCAAGCTCGGATCGTCGCGCTTTTCGATGGAAGCGTAGAACGCGTCGCAGTCGACGTGCGCGATCGACAGCGCCGCCAGTTCGGCATGCTCTACGAGCAAGTCGCCGCCGCACCCTCGGCAGCGCGGCCCGTGCATTTCAGCAGCGCATGACCGGCAAAGGATCACGCGGCCTCCTCCGCAGTGAACAGCCAGGCCGCCCCGCGCACGCCCGACGAATCTCCATGCTTGTTTCGTACGATCTCAGTCTTCACCACATCGGAAAACACATACGCGATCAGCTTGCCCCTTATGCTAGCGTAGAGTGACGCGACATTCGACACGCCCCCGCCGAGCACGACCACATCCGGATCGAGTACATCGATCACGACAGCGAGGCCGCGCGCGATACGGTCGGCCAAGAGATCGAGCGCCGCGCACGCCCCGGCATCGCCCGCCTGCGCCGCCGCGTCCGCATCTTCGGTGCTCATGCCGGCCCAACGCAGAAAGCCTGGTCCAGAGATCCACTGCTCCAGACAGTTGAACCGCCCGCACCAATCGCGCGGCGCGAATTCGTCCGCGCGCGCCCAAGGCAGCGGCGTGTGGCCCCATTCGCCGCCGACACCGTTCACGCCAGACAGCACGCCCCGGTTAACAACCAGCCCGCCGCCACAGCCCGTACCCAAGATCACGCCAAAGACGACGCTGCCCCGCGCCGCCGCACCGTCCACTGCCTCCGAAAGCGCAAAGCAATTGGCGTCATTCTCAACCCGCACCGGTCGCCGAAGCGTGGTTTTCAGGTCCGCCAAGAACGGCCGACCGTTCAGCCATACCGAGTTGGCGTTGCGTACGAGGCCAGTGAGGGGCGACAGCGACCCCGGCATCGCCACACCCACAGTCCTCGCGCAAGCCCCCGCCTCCGCCTCAACCGCCTGCGCAAGTTCGGCCACACAATCCAGCGCCGCTTGGTAGCCTCGCGGACTCGGCGCCCTTCGCCGAGCCACGATCACGCCGGCGCCATCCATTAGCGCCGCCTCGATCTTTGTACCGCCGAAATCAATACCGAGCCGCATGCGCCTTTATCAATCCTTAAGGACAGCACCCAGATTGCTGCGATTGCCAGAGCTTGTTAAGGCCTTGGACCTATAAGGATGCGCTGGGGCTAGCGGCGTGGGGACGCCCAGGCCCAAAACACAAACCGGATCCAGCATGGCCAAGACAGTTCTCATTGTCGAAGACAGCGAACTGAACATGCGCCTCTTCAACGACCTGTTGGAGGCGTTTGGCTATCGCACAGTTAAGACCCGAGACGGCAAACAGGCGCTTCCGCTTGCGCGCGAACACCGCCCCGACCTGATAGTGCTGGATATTCAGCTTCCCGATATTTCAGGAATCGAGATCACCGAGCGACTGAAGAAAGACGCCGCGCTGAAGGCGATCCCCGTTGTCGCGGTAACGGCCTTTGCGATGCGAGGCGACGAACAGAAGATCCTGGCCGCCGGCTGCGACGCCTACCTGTCCAAGCCGATCTCGGTGTCCACATTCCTCGAAACGATCCGTAAGTATATCGGCTGAGGAGAAGCTCGCTTGAGCGCGCGCATCCTGGTTGTCGACGATCTGGAGGCCAACCGCCGGCTCCTGCAAGCAAAGCTGGCGGCCGCCTACTACGATGTGCTGTTCGCCCAGCGTGGCGAGGAAGCCGTACAACTGGCCAAGCGCGCGCGTCCGGATCTCATTCTGCTCGATGTCATGATGCCAGGCGGCATCGACGGCTACGAAGCCTGTCGCCGGTTGAAGGCCCAACCTGAAACCAGCCATATCCCGGTCGTCATACTGACCACGCTCGACGATCGTGAGAACAAAGTCCGTGGCTTGCAAGCCGGCGCCGAAGAATTCCTCACCAAACCCATCGACGACATCCAACTCATGGCGCGCGTCAAGAGCTTGCTCTCGCTCAAGGTCGTCACCGACGAGTTGCGCGCACGTGAAGCAAGCGGCAAGCGCCTCGGCGTGATCGGCGAAGATGCCGCCGCAGAAGCGACCGAATCCCCGCGCTCGCCACGTGGCAATGTGCTGATCATCGGCGACAACGCCACCGAGATTAAGGCCGTTCGAACAGCGCTCGCCGCCGAACATCGCGTGAGCGAACTGGCCGCAGCGGCCGACGGCGACCCGCCGGACATGCTTGTCGTGACGGCTTCGTCTAGGGCCTTCGATGGCTTGCGCATCATCGCCCGCATGCGCTCCGGCGAACCCACGCGCCATCTGCCAATCCTGGCAATCGTCGAGGCTGACGACCGCGCGCGAGCCTTGCGGGCGTTGGAATTGGGCGCCCACGACATCATCGCGCGCCCCTTGGACGAGGAGGAACTAGTCGCGCGCACACGCACGCTCATACGCAGAAAGCGTTCGATGGACGCCTTGCGCGCCAAATTGGACCAGAGCCTTGAGCTGGCGATAACCGACCAGCTCACCGGCCTCTACAACCGGCGTTTCATGGATGCGCAGCTCGGCTCGCTGGTTCAGCGCGCCCAGTGCGGTGGCGACACCTTGGCCGTCATGGCCATCGACATCGACCACTTCAAACGCTGCAACGACACCTTTGGACACGCGGTCGGCGACGATGTCTTGCGCGAGTTCTCCGCGCGCGTCGCCACCAATGTGCGCCCATCTGATCTCGCTTGCCGTATGGGCGGCGAAGAATTCCTCGTGATCATGCCGCGAACCCCCGGCGATATCGCCTGCATCGCCGCCGAGCGCCTGCGCCGGGTCATTTGCAGCGCACCGTTTCGCACGCCACGCTTAGCTCACCCCCTCGAGGTCACGGCCTCTATCGGGGTTGCCACTTTCGAACGCGACGATACGCCCGACACGCTAGTTCATCGCGCGGATGAAGCGCTGTATGAAGCCAAGCGCGCCGGACGAAATCGCGTTATTGGGAAAACCGCCAGCGTCGCCGCTACGGGTCCAATGTCCAGGTGAACACGCCCCAGTTGTCGGCGTGCATCGTCACGAAGTTCCGCAACGTCTGACCCGAGCCGCAGTAGCGAGAGTTGTCGCTCCAAAACGCGAAAGGCCCCGGATAGATCACGCACAGCGGAAAATCGCCCGCCCAAAACCGGCTACCATCGTTCACAACCTCGGCGTAGCCATAGATGTAGGCGTTGCCGGTTTGGGCGATGTCACGGCAGGCGCCAGGCTGCACTGTGTACCAACCCTCATTGTAGAATTGGTTGTAGCCTATAGGCTGATACGATAGTGAAACATTGGCCGGATGATAACTATTATTGCACACCCGGATGGTGATGCTGTTCTGGGCGCTAGCGGGGGTCGCCAGACCCATTCCGATAACAGCGAAGAACGCAGCAAGAATAAGCTTCAACTTCATTGGGAACTCTCCCAGCCATCCCTCGCCTCAAATTGAAGCGTGGAACGCGGACTTCGTCAAATGCAATCTCGCCTACCGGGGGACGGGTTGCTATATGTCTGGGCCAGATGGAGTTTTCATGACATTCGTCCTCGCCGCCGAATCGCCGGCGCGCAATACCGGCCAAATCAAGCTGTATGATCACGCCGAGGCATTCGCCAGCATGGCTGCCGCGGGTCGCCTCGCGGCGTCCTGCCTAGACATGCTCGTCGCTGAAACGCGCGAAGGAGTCACAACACAGCGGCTAGATGATCTCGCCCGCGGCTTCGTTTTCGATCACGGTGCGACGCCCGCCTGCGTTTTCTACCGCGGCTATCGCCATACCGTCTGTACCTCGCTCAACCACGTCGTCTGCCACGGCATTCCCGGCCCCCGGGCCCTGCGGGACGGCGATATTTTAAACATCGACGTGACCGTCATCCTTGACGGCTGGCACGGCGATACCAGCCGCATGTACGCGGTCGGGGACATTCCGCGCAAAGCGCGCCGCCTGATGGATGTAACCTATGAAGCGCTTCTGCGTGGCATCGCCGCCATCAAACCGGGGGCGCGCCTGGGGGACCTCGGCCACGCGATTCAATCCTACGCCGAGGGTGAGCGCTGCTCGGTCGTCCGCGAATTCTGCGGCCACGGTTTAGGACGGGTGTTCCACGACGCGCCCAACATCCTCCACTTCGGCAAGCCGGGCCAAGGTGACGAAATCAAGCCCGGCATGCTCTTTACAGTGGAACCCATGCTCAACGCGGGCGCTCCCAGTGTGAAAGTCCTAGGAGATGGCTGGACCGCCGTCACCAAAGACAAGTCGCTATCTGCCCAGTATGAGCATTCGGTCGGCGTCACCGAAACCGGTGTGGAGATTTTCACCAAGTCGCCAGCTGGGCTTGATCAGCCCCACACGCTAGCTGGCTGAGCACATGGCGCGGCGTCCGACCAAGTCGCCGGGTGTGAAGGACGCCGAGGCGCTGCCGTTTGGTGACGGATACTTGTTGGCTCGCGAGGTAAAACCCCACTATCACGAGCACCGCACCCGCCTGCGCCAACGCTTCGACGACGCGGGCTCCGAAGCACTGGCCGACTACGAACTCCTGGAGCTCATGCTCTTCCGCACCATCCCGCGCCAGGACACCAAGCCGCTTGCAAAAGCCTTGTTGGCGCAATTTGGCGACCTCGCTGCGGTATTGGCGGCCCCGGTTCACCGCATTGCTGAGGTCAAGGGCGCGGGGCCGGCAGTGGCGCAGGATCTGAAGATCCTGCAAGCGCTGCTGGAACGCACTGCGCGCAGCGAAGCCAAGAAGCGGCCCGCCATTTCCTCGTCTTCACAACTCATCGCCTATTGCCGCATGGCCATGGCGCACGCACCGCGCGAACAATTCCGCGTGCTCTTCCTGGACGCAAAGAACCAGCTCATTGCGGACGAAGTTCTGAATGAGGGCACAGTCGATCATGCGCCAGTCTACCCACGCGAGGTCGCCCGCAGGGCGCTGGCGCTTTCAGCAGCCGCCGTGATCCTCGTGCACA
>CAYRHK010000199.1:0-5011 GCA_964423825.1 uncultured Terricaulis sp.
CATATTCATTGTTGGCGCAAAGGATCATGCGGTTCTGATCACTTGGCGGCGGGAAGGCGTAGTTGGCGGCGAAGAGAGCCAGCATGTCGTTGTTCTGGCCGAAACGCTGCTCCTGCTCGGCGCGCGTCAGCGCATCGGGATTGAAGTCCGCAGACACGGTGTCGAACAGCGCATCGCCCCAAGCAATGATTGTGCGCCAAGCGTAGCCAGGAGGCAGCGTGATCGTGTCGGCGTTGGTGGCGGCGACGCTCTCAAAGTTCAGCGCTGTCGGTGCTTGGGCCTGGGCTGGCGCCGCGCTTGCGAGGCTCAAGAGCGGGAGACCGACGAATCCGCCCAATAGGGCGCGGCGCGAGGCGATCAGTTCGTTGATGTGCTTGGTCATCACGACAACCCTATGACAGTGGCTTCGAGCAAGTAGTCGGCCTAGGCGACAGTACGATGACATGACATGCCCAGCGCGTCGCGCAACTCACCGATTTGGGCGAGCTTGGCTTCGAACAGCGACCAGTCGTCGCGCTCGGCTATTGCAGCCCACAGCGCTTCTGTATCTTCGATCAGGAGGGTGTGCGGCCTGGGGCGCTGCCAGTAGGAATCGGCTGGCGTTGCGGTAGCGCGCGCGTCGAGGCCGACGCGAACGGGCGCGAATTTAGGCGTGTCGTATTTGGCGGCCTCAGGCCCGGCCAAGGCGCGCTCAGCGCTGGCGCCGCCGCCGCGCCAGTCGTGGAGGAACTGGTCCCAGCCGACTTGGGAGGCGGTCATCCAGTCCAGCATGATCTGCAGGAAGGCGAGGTCGGCATCGAGATGGCCCGGCGCCAAGTCCAGGCGAGCGAACATGTGGTCGCGCAGGGCGGCCGCGTAAACCGGTGCGAAACGGGCGAGTTGAGTTTCGAGGGCTTCGACCGGCGCCACGAGTGCGAATGCACCGCCCAGTTGCGAAAGCGCCCACGACACCGCCTCGGGCTGGCGGCCGAAGGCATAGAGCCCGCTCTCGTCGAAATAGGCTGCGGTGAAGCTGGGGTCGCTGGTCGGCACAAAGCGCCATGGCCCGTAGTCGAAGCTTTCGCCGGTGATGTTGAGGTTGTCGGTGTTGAGCACGCCGTGGACGAACCCTGCCGCCATCCAACTGGCCGCGAGGCGCGCACTTTCGGTGACGATCGCGGCGAAAAGGGCCGATGCGGGTTCGGCGCCTTCCAGCGCTGGATAATAGTGTTCGACGCTGTGCTCGATCAGCGTCTGCATCAAATCAGGGCGGTCGAGATAGGCGAGGCGCTGGAACGTGCCGAAGCGGATGTGGCTGTGCGCGAGGCGCACCAGCACGGAGGAGCGCGTCGGCGAAGGTTCATCGCCGCGGACCAATTGTTCGCCGGTTTCGAACAATGAGAATGCCTTCGAGGTGTAGACGCCGAGAGCCTCCAGCATCTCGGCGGCCAAGACCTCGCGCACGCCGCCTTTCAGGGTCAGGCGGCCATCGCCAAAACGCGAGTAGGGGGTCTGACCCGAACCTTTGGTCCCCAGGTCGAGCAAGCGGCCTTGGTCATCGCGCATCTGAGCGAATAGGAAGCCGCGACCGTCGCCGAGGTTTGGATTGTAGGTCCTGAACTGATGGCCATGATAGGGCATGGCGAGCGGCGCGTTCATATTATCCGCCAGCGCTTCGAAGCGTGCGAAGTGCGCCTCCCAGGCTTCTTCGTCGAGCGATCCAAGTCCAATGCGATCCGCCCACTCTTGATTGCGGCGTCGCAGGACACGCGAAGGGAACTGGGCTGGCGCCACACCATCCGCGAATTCCGCCCCCAGCCGCGCGAAGGCGGTGTCAGGTTTGTAAGGCAAGCGCGGCGGCATGAGACCTATCTAGGCGAAAGCAGCCTGTTGGCTAGCTGGGGTTTGACTGCAAAGGGTCGTGACGAGCCATGGCCGCTGTGGCAGAACCGGGCCTCGCGCGAGCCCGCGAGCGAGCGAGGGGTCGAGGGACATGGCGTCGTGCAAAGCCTCATATCGGAGCGCGCTCCTGGCGGCGCTGTTCCTCGGTGCGTGCGGAATTGGCGGCGATGGCAAGACCGAGCGCAGTTCCGCAGAGAGCATTGCGGCGGCGCTCGACCCATGCGCGCAGAGCGGTGATGAGTTTGCGCAGCGTGTCTGCCAGGACAGCGCTTTGGCGGCGCTCGATGCCGAGGCGCGCGAGACGCTGGTGGCGGAGTCGGCCAGCATCTCGGATGCTGGTGCGGCTCTGCTTGTACAAAACCAATCCCGTTGGCGCGATGCGCAACGCATCGCCTGCGGCATCCTCGATGCCGCGGCGACGCCGACGCCCGAACAGCAAGCCTGCCTCACGCAAGAGTATCGCGCGCGCGTCGAAGAGGCGGCCGACGCGGTGCAAGATATCGGAGGCTACACGTTTCAGCGCATGGAACTGGTCGACGCAACGCCGGTGACGGCGGAAGTTGCAGCTGCAAGCGGCATGGGCGACGAGGCGCCGACTGCGGTCGTGCGCGACATTCGGTTTCCGCGCATCGACGGCGCTCAGACGCCGGAGATCCAGCGCTTCAACGAATTGGTGGCGCAGTCGCCGCAGTTTCGGCTGGAGGACGCGACCAGCGAAATCATCGACTACGCGATCTCCTATGCGGGGCCGGAGCTCATCTCGGTTCGCTTCAACGTATCAACGGAATCCCTGGGTGCAGCGCATGGCGCCAACACATCGCGCGCCGTGAACGTGGTCATGACCGAGGGACGGCCGCTGGCGGCGTCAGATGTGTTTCGCGACGGCAGCGGCTGGGAGGATTTTCTCACCGAACGCGCGGTGGCGGCGATCACGCGGCAGTTCCGTGAAGACGGCTTCGTGCCCCCGGAGCGCGACGTGCGCGAGAGCGCGACCAAGCCGCATTTGTGGCTGATTTCGGAGCAGGGGTTGAAGCTGATGTTCCCGCCCTACTCGTTCGGCGGGCCTTACGTCTTGGGCGCCGCCGAGGTGACGATCCCGTGGGCGGACTTGCGCCCTTACCTCAATCCGGCGGCGCCGGCTCCGATACGACCGAGCGCTTGAGCATGTTGGAGCCAGTGGCGCGACACGTGGCCTTGCACTGAAGCAACGACGATGAATAACCGCTTTGCTCTGCTAGCGTTGGTCGCCGTCGTATTTGTCGGCATGACCGGGTTCGGCGTGTTCTTGCCGATCTTCCCGTTCTTGGCCCTTGAACTCGATGCGACGCCGACGACCGCGACGCTGGCAATGGGCGCTTATTCGCTGGGGCAGCTAATCACATCGCCGTTGTGGGGGCGGTTGAGCGACCGAATTGGGCGCAAGCCGGTGCTCATCCTTGGGCTCCTGGGCGGCGTGTTGTCCTACATCTGGATCGCGCATGCGAGCAGTGTGTATGAGCTTGGCGCAGCGCGGCTGTTCGGCGGACTGATGGCCGGCAATGTCGGCGCCGCGTTCGCGGCGGCGGCCGACCTGGCCGACGAGAAGACACGCGCGCGGAACATGGGTCTGCTCGGCGCCGCGGTTGGGCTGGGCTTCGTTGCGGGACCCGCGCTTGGGGGCTTTCTGGTCGGCGAGGCCCCCGACCGCGAGGGGTTTGCGTTCGCCTGTTACGTGTCGGCGGCCATGGCTGGGCTAGCGGTGCTCGCGGCATGGCTGTTGTTTCGCGAGAGCTTGGGTGCGCCGGACGGCGCGGCAAAGGCCGCGCGCGTTTCGCGTTGGACGCTGTTGCTAGAGCGGCCGACGCTGGCGCGCTTTGCGGGGATCATGGTGCTCGCTGTTGGCGCGCAAGCGCTGATGGAGACGACATTCGGCTTGTGGGCCGATGCGCGCTTGGCGTGGGGGCCGCGCGAAGTCGCATGGACGCTGGCGTTCATGGGCGCTGGCGCTGTACTCTTGCAGGGTGGTGGGGCGGGCGCTGCCGCGCGCATTTGGGGCGAACGGCTAACGCTGCTGATGGGACTTGCCTTGTTTGCCGCTGGCTTTTGCGGACTTGCGGTGACCCGAGACGCGCTGATGCTGGCGGTCGCGCTTGCGGTGCTGGTTTGCGGCATTGGGCTTGCGACGCCGGCGCTCAATTCGCTGATCGCCGCGCAAGGCGACGAGCGTGACCATGGCGTCGCGATGGGGTTGGCGCAGTCCGCCGCTGCATCGGGGCGTGTCGTCGGACCGCTTGGCGCCGGCGCGCTGTTCGATAGCTTTGGGCCGGATGCGCCGTTCGTGGTCGCCGCGCTGGTGATTGTGGCGGCGCTGTTCGTGGCGCTGGGCGAGCCGCTCAAGGAGCACGCAGGCGCTCAACTGGACTCGCGGTAGCGGCGCCAAACGCCGTCGCGACCAAGCGCTTCGTAACCGTCCGCGCAGGCGCGGACCGTGGGCGCGGAAAGCGCAACTTTGCCATGGCCTTCGGGGATGTCCAAGATGTAGCTCGGCTGCGCCAGGCCGGAAGCTCGCTCATGCAAATTTTGTACGAGACTTTGGCCTCTGGCGATCGAACAGCGAAAGTGCGACGTGCCGGGCGCTCTATCGAGGTGGTGCAGATAGTAGGGCTTCACGCGGCATTCGACGAAGGCGCGCATGAGTGCTTCTAAGGTGTCAGCATCATCGTTGACGCCCTTGAGCAACACGGTTTGCGACAGCATTGGGATGCCGGCGTCGACCAGGCGCGCGATTGCGGTGCGCGCATCCGGGGTAAGCTCACGCGCGTGGTTGGCGTGCAAGACCACGTAGGTGGTCGCCCCATCCGCGCGCAGTGCTTGCACGAGTTCTTGCGTGACACGCCCAGGGTCGACTGCCGGAACGCGTGTGTGCCAGCGAATGATCTTGACGTGTTCGACAGCGGCTAGGCGCTGGGTTAACTCGCGCACGCGGCGCGGCGACAGCATGAACGGGTCGCCGCCGGTGAGGATCACTTCCCAAATCTTCGGTTGGCTTGCGATGTAGGCGAGAGCTGCGTCGAGCTCTTCACCGGTAAGCGCGCCATCGCCGCCCGGTCCGACCATGTCGCGGCGAAAGCAGAAGCGGCAATAGACCGGG
>CAYRHK010000200.1:0-4974 GCA_964423825.1 uncultured Terricaulis sp.
GTCACTTACGATCGATCACCGCGTGCTCGACGGGCATCAAACCAATGCTTGGCTGACGCGCTTCGTCGAAATTCTCGAATCCTGGCCGCTGGACGATCATCATGCTTGAAACCATGGCGCCGAAAGCGCCCGATCCGCTCCTGAAAATCATCAAGATGTTTCGCGACGACCCACGCGTCGACAAGATCGATCTTGGCGTCGGGGTCTATCGCGACGAAAGCGGCGCCACGCCAGTGATGCACGCAGTGAAAGAAGCCGAGCGGCGCCTGCTCACGCAGCAAACAACCAAGTCCTATGTCGGCCAGCAAGGCGACGTGGAGTTCTTGCGGCTTGTCGGCGAACTGGCATTTGGCCCGGCGGCCAAGGAAATGGTTTCGCAACAAGCCGTCGGCGGCACTGGAGCGCTGCGCCTGGGTTTCGATCTGTTGCGCGAATCCGGCGCCAAACGCGTCATCCTGCCGACGCCATCGTGGCCCAACCATCCTTCAATCATCGCAGCAGCCCGCCTCGATCGCATTGACGTGCCGTTCTTCGACGTCGCCAAGCAGCGCATCGACATCGATGGTCTTGTCAGCGGCTTCGCTGGAGCCGAAAGCGGCGACGCCGTGATCTTACAGGCGTGCTGCCACAATCCACTCGGCGCCGATTTCTCGGCGACGCATTGGGAAACACTCGCCGAGGCCGTGAGTACTCGCGGCCTCATCCCCTTCCTCGACCTTGCCTATCAAGGCTTCGGCGACGGCATCGACGAGGATGTGGTCGGCGCGCGCGCGTTTCTCGAACGCGTGCCGGAGGCGATCGTCGCGGTGTCCGGCGCCAAGTCGTTCGGGCTCTATCGCGAACGCGTGGGCGCACTCTTCGTGAAGACGACGCAGAAGGGCCGCCCCGGCGTCGCCAGCAATCTCGCGGCGATCGCTCGCGCCAATTACTCGATGCCGCCCGATCATGGAGCCGCGTGCGTGCGCGAAGTCCTTTCCGATGAAGCGCTGCGATTGATGTGGCGCGATGAGCTCGACCACATCCGCGCCCACATCAAACGCACGCGCACCGCACTCGCGGCAACGCGCGTCAATGCGCTGCCGATGCACGAAGTGGCGCTGCACAAGGGCATGTTCTCAACGCTTCCGCTCACGGGCGACCAGATAAGCGCATTGCGTGAGGCGCACGGCATCTACATGACCGACGCCGCGCGCATCAATGTCGCGGGCTTGCGCCTGGCCGACATCCCGCGCTTCGTAGCGGCGCTGAACGCGGTAAGCTAGCTTAGAGGCTGCGACTCAGCCGACAGGGCTTGCGGCAATTGTAGCGGATCGGGCGGCAGCGGCGCACTAGCAACGCCGGTAAGCGGCGGCGGCTCTTCCGTCGTATTTTGATCCGGCAGTGCGATCACTATCGGCTCGCTGCGCGCGCCGCCGCGGCGCACATCTGAATAAAACACGTGTGCGCCGATGACGCGCCTGCCTTGCCCCCAACGCGCCCACCACGGCCGGATCGCCGTGGTGTGATAATAGAGCGCGCCGTTAGTCGGATCGGACGACTGCCCGGAAAGCACTTCCCGCGCCACGCGCTGGGCTATCTCCCAGGTTTCAAGCTCGGCGCCTTCTGTGGCGTAGGCCTCCGGGTTCTCAACACGCCGACGATTGGGGTCGCGACGGTTCCACACCGAGAATTGCCACGGCGAGCGCACCACTGATTCAATGTCGCCGCCGAAGCGCTCGCCAACACGATTGACGATAACATGCGCGACCGCGCGCATGCCATCTTCGCCTTCCGAACGCGCCTCGCCCCACGCAGTCGCCGCCACCAAGCGGACATCCGCTTCGTTGAGCGCGATGTTGCTCATTAACGGGTCCGGCTCGGCCATGCTGACGATGGACGCGGGCAACACCTGCGCCAAGGCATCGGGATAGAGCGCGAAGTTGAAGCCCGCCGCCATGAACAGCACACCAGCCGCACCCATGGCGCGCGCGCCCTCGGCTGCGATTTGGGAGAGGCGCACCTTGCGCAGAGGCTTGCGGCGCGAGCGCGCTAGCCCAATCCAACACGCTGGCATTCGCCTCTCCGCACATGCGCGGAGAGAAAGCCCGCGCGTCACAACTGTCGAATTGCTAACAGACGTTAGCGAAACGCGACAAGCCGATGACGCCCGTGAGGGGCGAGAATGCGGCGCGGAGTGGGCAATCTCCGCCCCAATGCTTGCATTTCAGTCACATGTTCGCGCGATGTACCGCGCGACTCGCTCACGAACCGAGCAGAACCGTGCGGTTGAACAAGGGCTGCACATGACGTGAACTCGCGCCAAGCGCTTCGCGCAATTGGGCGATTTGCGCGGCCGAAGCGCTGATCGGGGAGCGTAGCACGCTCCAACGCACGCCTTCACTGCATGGCGGGGTCGTCAGCGAGCCCGCGTAGGCGAAGTACGCGCGATCGCTCGGCAGAAGCGGCGCGAAGTCCACGTCGAGATGGCTCGCGGCCGCTTCTCCCAGCGCCGCGGGCATCGCCGCAAGCAGCGTCGCGAGCGCGGGATTTTCCGCGCCTTCCTCGATGAAAACGCCGACCACAGCGAGCTGGCCCGCGGAATTGCGGTGCACGAGATGAAGTTCAACCGGGAACGCGCGGCGATCGAGCGTGTGCTCGGCCGATGCATGGAAATGCAATTGTACAAGACCGAACGCGTCGTTGCCGATGGTTAGCGTGTTGGCGGTTTGCTCGGGCGTGAATTGCAGGGTGTGGCCATTGTTTACGAAGCCGCCAGCGGCTGGCAGGTAGTGCAATACCAGATCGGGCAACTCCGCCATGGGCGCTGCGCTCGAGAGATTGATAGGCGATTGCTCATGGCCGCTGGCGCAGACGCTGGCAGACTCGGCCCAAGCGGCTTGGCTTGCGTAGCTCCAATGCGCGGCGTCGCCGCCATGGGAAGGCGCGGGCGTTGCCGCATGAGCCTCGGCTGGGCCAAGCACCGGCCCGTGACCGCTCGCTTCAGCGTGCTCAGCCGCTTCGCCGTGACCTTCCTCGCCACTCTGAGCGGCGTCACCACCGCCGCCGCACGCAGCCAGAATGAGGGCGAGCGAAGCCGCCGCGGGACCAAAGCGCATGAGAGAGACTCCACCACCAACACAGTCCCGCTTCGGGATCGTTCAGCGCGGAGTTAACACAGGCGCATTAAGTTCAAGTTAGCTGGCACACACGCGCGCGCTGCGCATGATGGTGAAGCGCCCGTTCACCATGGCGTGCACATAAAGCGCGCCATCGGGCGCGACGGTGGGCGCTTCGACATAGCCGCGCAGCGCATCGATGCGTTGCGGCCTGCCGAAGGGCTCGTTGGCGTTGGCGCGTACCGCCACGAAGGTTTCGAAGCGCGGCGGGCGCAAGAACGGCAGCGTCAGGCGCGTGAAGTACAACTCAGTCTCTGTCTCGTTGGTGGCGGGCGCATATTCGAGCGCCTCGCGGGTGTTAACCGCCGCAAACCATGAGTCGAATTCAGGCGCGCGCCGCCAGCGCTGGCCCTGGCGGATCGCGACGCGCAGATCCGAGCTGCGCAGCCTGATCAGCCCCCAGACATTGTCCGACATGTAAAAACGGCCGCCCGACGCCGAAAGCTCTCCATCCATATTGAACTGCGGTGGAGGTCCTGGTGACAGCGCGCTTTCGAGGTTGAGCGCAGTGACCGAATTGTCGCTCCAACGGCCGGTCCAGATCGTCGCGCCGCGGCTCTCGAAAGCGCGCAGCGAGGTGAACGCGAACGTCCCGTCGCGCGCCAGCGACGCCACGCCGTCGAGGTGATTGGAGTTCGCGCTGGTTATGGCGCCGCGATAGCGGAAGTGGGTGTCGTCGATGCGCGTCGCCCAGTGGAGGTCGGTCTCCTCCGCCGGCTCGTTGCGGTTATTGAAGAAGAGCGTCTGCCCATCGCGCGCGATGAACGGCTCCATGGCGTGATCGGAGTAACCCTCAATCGCCACCGGCTGCATCGGCGCGAAGCAAGTGGCGAGGGCGAGGGCTAGCGATGCGATCATCATGCTGGTCATAAAGCTCCCAGCTACTTAGTCACGCCTTTTGGGACGCGCGCTCTCTGGTGAATTTGACAGGCGCCAGAAGGAGGTTCAGCTTTTGGCCGCTGGCCAACTACTTTTGAGGGGAGCTGATATGCGTATCTTCGTATCCTTGTTTTGCGCCGTGGCGTTGGCAGCCGCTTGCACGCCGCCTGCCAGCCAAGAGGGGTCCGGCAACGCTCAGCCGCCGCAGCTCTCCGAGTTGGACCAAACCTGCCGCGATAACCTTCTTTCTTACTACAGTGGTGAAGACGCGACGGCGCGGTCTGATCGTGACTGCACGTGCATGAAGGGGGCGCTTACCGAGCCTGACTATGAGTTCGTAGTTCGGGTGGTGGAGATCTATTCCACCGACGAATCTGAAGAGGTCAGGAGATACCGACTGGAGTCGTTTCTTCGCGAGCGAGGGGAATTGAACATCCTTTCGGGGTTCGAGGTACAGCATAGAGTGCAAAGCATAAACGAAATGCTGGAGTCCCAGTGCCCAGATGGCAACTTCTAGCAGCCCCTACCGCACCTCGGTCGCGCTGCGCACGATTTGGCCGACGAGCCCGTAAGCTTTCGCCTCTTCCGCCTGCATCCAGTAATCGCGATCGACGTCGCGCTTGATCTTGTCGATCGGCTGGCCGGTGGCGTCGGCGAAGATGCGGTTCAGGCGCTCGCGCATTTTCAAAATTTCGCGCGCCTGAATTTCCACGTCGCTGGCCATGCCGCCGACGCCGCCGCGCGGCTCGTGCAGCAGGAAGCGGGTGTTGGGCAGGCAATAGCGGTTCTGGCGCTCGGCGGCGGCGTAGATGAGCGCGCCCGCGCTCGCGACCCAGCCGGTGCCGATCATGCGCACCGGCGCGGTGATGAACTTGATCACGTCGTGGATCATGTCGCCGCTTTCGACGTGGCCGCCGGGCGAGGAAATCACAAAAGTGAT
>CAYRHK010000201.1:0-4947 GCA_964423825.1 uncultured Terricaulis sp.
CAACTTCGCCGCGGCGATGGAAGACGCGCTCGACGACGCCCGCAACAGGAGCCGCCGCAGCCATGTCGCTCAGCCGCTCGCGCGCGAGGTCGGTGTTGGCGCTGGCGGCGCGCGCCTGACGCTGCGCCTGTAGCAATGCCGCGTTCGCGGCATCTAGTGTGGCGCGGTCGGCGTCGAGATTGGCGCGCGGATAAAAGCCGCGCTCAAACAGCGCCGCGCCGCGATCGTAGTTGCGCTGCGCCAGCATTTGGTTGGCGCGGGCGGTGTTCACCGCGGCGCTTGCCGCCGCCGCTTCCGCGCCAGCGCTGTCGACGCTGTAGCTCAGGCGGTTGGGGTCTAGGGAAAAGATCGCTTGGCCAGCTGTTACGACGTCGCCTTCTCGAACCAGCACTTCGCCAATCACGCCAGCATCCTGGCTTGAGACGTAGATGTAGTCGGCTTCGCCATAGCCTTGGAGCAGGTCGCTTTCCGAACGGGTGCACGCAGCGGCCAGCGCGGCAAGTACAACAACAAACATGCGCGTCTTCATGCGCGGGGCTCCAAGCCGTTGAGCAGTATGTCGAAGTGATTGGCGACAGTGGCCTGAGCGTCGTCGAAGCCGCTCGGCCCCTGCAGCACGTGCGTCCACAACGCTTCGAACATCAGTGGTCCGACAAACGCGCGCACTGCGGCGGTCTTGTCGACCCGCCGCAGCGATCCGTCAGCCATTGCTGCTTCAAGCAGCGTCTCAAGCGCCGCGCATGCTTTTTCAACAACGTTCTTGCGATAGTATTCCGCAAGTT
Source organism: uncultured Terricaulis sp. (assembly GCA_964423825.1). GTDB lineage: Bacteria > Pseudomonadota > Alphaproteobacteria > Caulobacterales > Aquidulcibacteraceae > Vitreimonas. The sequence goes on from CAYRHK010000201.1 coordinate 783, forward strand.
TCGGGAACCGCCCGGAAAGCCCAATCACCAGTCGCGGCACCGCGAAGGTCGAAGGATCCGCCAAGCGCGCGGCCGCTACCGCGGCAAGTGTGCGCAACGCTTTCAGCGGCGTCGTTTTGCCTGCTGCGGCCAATGTCTGCGCTTGTCTCGCAAGGGGCGCCACCTTGGCCTCAATCAGGGCCTCAAGCACCGCCATTTTGCTGGGAAAGTACAGATAGATCGCAGCCTTTGAGATGCCCGCTCGCCTAGCGATGTCTTCCATGCGCGCAGCGTCAAATCCCCGCTCGAAGAACTCCGTGAGCGCTGCCTCCAAAATCTCATCCGGTCGCGCCGCCGCGCGCCGGCGCCATTTGGGCTGGATCGGATCGGCCGGAGCACGCCTCATGAGCTTTTATAACTGACCGGTCAGTTATTTGCAAGGGGAGTTTACGACCCCGCCGCTCACCCCCAGTTCATCTCGAGGTGTGCATCATGGAAATGTTCCAGGGAGCGCAGTATCGTCCAAGCGTGGGGTGAGCACTGTGGCTGAGAGCGAAGAACGTACCGTCCGCCTGGCGTCGATCGTTGCGATCGACATCGTAGGCTTTTCGACCATGTCGGAGCGCGACCAGCGCAACGCAGCGCGCAAGGTTGAAGCGCTGCGCGCGCGCATTCTTGATATCGCCGCGCGACACGGCGGCCGGTTGTTCAACACCGCCGGTGATGGGTTCATGCTTGAATTCGCGTCGGCGGGTTCGGCGCTCGGCGCTATCCAGGACGTGTTGGACAAGCGTCCGCGGGGCGAGCCGCCGGTGCGCGTCGGCGCCCATGTCGGAGATGTTGTAGTCACCGCGACTGACGATTTGCTCGGGCACGGGGTCAATGTCGCCGCGCGCTTGCAGGAATTGGCGGAGGCGGGCACCGCGCTCGTCTCAGCCGAGTTCCGTTCGATGGCGCGATCGAGCCCAACCGTGGCGTTCCAGGCGCGTGGCCAAAAGCCGCTCGACAATATCGAGCAGCGTGTTCAGACATTCGAGATCTTATCAAAGCGGCAGCGGTTCGCGCGCGTCTCGCGCCGCGCAATGGCGCTGACGATCGCAGCGGTCGTGATCGGCGTCGGCGCCTATTTTGGCCCGCCGATATGGCGTATCGTCCAAGCGCGCCTGCAGCCCGCCGTGGAAGCCGCGGCGCCCGCGCCGACGTCGCCGGCGCCAATCGCTAACGCGACGCCAACCTACACGCCGGGACATGTCTTCCGCGATTGCGACAACTGCCCTGAAATGGTGGTTCTTGGCGGCGGCGTCTTCCTGATGGGATCGCCAGCGACCGAAGTGGGCCGCAATCGCAACGAAGGCCCCCAACACGAGGTTTCGATTACCCCATTCGCGCTTGGCAAATACGAGATCACCTTTGCGCAATGGGACGCGTGCCTGGCCGATGGCGGCTGCAACGGTTTTTCGCCAAGCGACGGCGGAGCAGGGCGCGGAGCGCGGCCCGTTTCGGGTGTTTCCTGGGATGATACGCAGGCCTATCTTGATTGGCTCAACGAAAAGACGGGCGGTCTCCGCTATCGGCTCGCCAGCGAGGCTGAGTGGGAATACGCCGCCCGCGCTGGCGCGGCTGACGCCTACGCCTTCGGCCCGCGTGTGACCGCCACTCAGGCCACTTATCGGGCGCGGATAGCAAGCGCCGTAGGCGCGCACGAAGCCAATGCTTGGGGCTTGTTCGATTTGCACGGCAATGTCGGCGAGTGGGTCGAGGATTGTTACGCGTCGACCTACGACGCCGCCCCCATCGATGGCGCCGCCCACCAACCAGAGCGCTGCGCGCGGCGGGTTTATCGCGGTGGCGCCTACTCTGACCAGGCGGTGCAGCTTCGGGCCTCGGCGCGCCAGCACGCGCCCTCGAACCGACGTGTGCCGACAATCGGATTCCGCATCGCCAGGACGTTGGACTGATGTTCGCACTGTGTCCACGGTCACAGCCAAAGCAAGGCGCGTCGTCCAGTATCGGTGCCCAGCGAAGCCGGATGGGCGTAGGGACGAGCCATGAGCGCGCGCTTTGTGCTGGCGCAGATTTCGGACACCCACGTCCGATCTGATGACGAAGGCGTCTCGGCGCGGCAGCTAACGCGCGCCCTCGCCGCCGCGGCGCACTATCGCCCCCAGTTGATTTTGCTCACCGGAGATCTGGCCAACGACGAGCAAGCGGATGAATACGCCGTCCTCGCCGGGGCAATCGCCTCGGCCCCGGCGCCGGTTTTTCTGATGCCGGGCAATCACGATCGCCGAGACTTCATACGGCGCTCGTTTCCGCGCCATGTCTACCTGCCCGCCGCGGGCCCGCTCTCATACGTGCTCGATGACTTCGCCGTTCGTGTGGTCGCGATTGACCAGATCGTGCCAGGCGAGACCCACGGCGTTTTGACAGAGGCGCAAGCTGAATGGCTGGATGCGACCTTGGCCGCGGCGCCCCAAAAGCCCACTTTGGTTGCGCTTCATCACCCGCCGATTGCGACCCACGATCTCCTGTTCGATCGCATCGGCCTTCTTGATGCAGACCTGCTGGCGAAAGTCCTCGCCAAGCACCGCCAGGTCGAGCGGATCATCTGCGGTCACCACCACCGCGTCGTTTTGGGCCAATGCGCGCACGTGCCTGTCATTGTCGCGCCGTCGACGTCATGGACCTACGGGTTGGCGCTTGAGAGTGACCACGAAATTGCGCCGCGCACTGCCGAACCGTGCGGCTGGATGTTGCACGTGCGCGCGGAGCGGGGGGGCTTCGCCAGCCATTTCATGGGGCTATAGCGCGATGCCGCCAAAATGTAATAACTGTACAAAACGGCGCGATGACTATTGACGTCGCGAGCGATGCCCGGTTGGCTCTCGCCCCTCGCAAGTTTGTTGGGGGTGATCAAGATGGCATTACGCAGACTTCGTGGCCGCAAGTTCCGTTGGGGCGCCGGGTTCGAAGGCAAATCCCCCTTCCCAGGCGCGAAGCTGCGGGCCATAGGCGATCATTGCTACGATTTCATAGAGGCCGCCCCCGATCCAGCCATCCCCGGGGTCAGCGTCGGGCGCTATCCGTTCGAGATGTTCGGTCACGGCTTCCTGTTGCAGTACGTCCACACGGAGCGGGCATGGGTGCTGGAGATCGTGAGTTGGCCCAAGCCCGGGCTCCGCGCCGGCGGCCGGCAACGCACGCGCGCGGAGCGTGCAGCGCCCGGGTCACAAACTACGAACAAGCGAAACTTGTACAGCCCTCTATTAAAGTTAGTACGGTCGCAATCGGAACAACTTCGCGTGGACAATGTGAGCTCAGAGGCGTTTGACGACGCCGCGTTGCGCCCAGCCGCAATCTTGTATCGGATCGCCTGAGGCCTTCGCGACTTGTTAAACATTGTGAGCGATCACGCGGCGTCGGGGCTGCGCGCGGCGGGCGTCATGCGCGCCGCGCTCCTCTCTCGGCGAAGGCCAACGTTCGCGTAGGGTGAAGCGGCCTCAGCGCTGAGCCCTCCACGAACATTTTCGGGAGTGCGAGTCGTCATGAAAGCCGTCAAGGATCTACGCAAGAAGGTCGCGTCGCGCGCGTCGAGCAAGGCCCAGGTCTACTCAACTTCGGAAGCGCGCGCCAACTTCGCCGAGGCGCTAGAGACGGCCCAGCTTCAGAACACGGTAATTGGGTTCGATCGCTATGGCCGGCCGGTAGCGGCGCTCGTTTCGATCGACGCGGTGCGCATGTTGGCTGGGCTCGACAGCAAGGTGGAGCCAGCAGTGCGTGACAAGATCAAGCGCATGGCCGGCTTGTTCCTCCATAACATTCCGGGCGCCGAGATCGCCGCCCAAAAGCGGCCCGCAGCGCGCGGGCGCCCGGTTCGCGCCGCGAAGAAGAAGGCGCCGCGCCGGCCGGTCGCGAAGGCCAAGCGATAAGCCAATGCTCTAGGCGCGCGAGCCCGGGGCGCTATAAGCGCCTAAAGGGAGCCCGCGTGCATGAAAACCAGAGCCGCCGTCGCATTCGAAGCCAAGAAGCCGCTTGAGATCGTCGAGCTTGACCTTGAAGGACCCAGGGCTGGCGAAGTGCTGGTGGAGATCAAGGCGACGGGTGTCTGCCACACTGACGCCTACACTCTGGACGGCCTCGACAGCGAAGGCGTCTTCCCCTCGATCCTAGGTCACGAGGGCGCCGG
>CAYRHK010000202.1:0-4931 GCA_964423825.1 uncultured Terricaulis sp.
TCCATGGAGACGTGCGCATGACGCACATCTTTCTGCTGTTCGTCGTCCTCGTCACCGCCACCATCTCCGGCGTGTTCGGCATGGCCGGGGGCTTGATGCTCATGGGCGCGCTGGCACTCGTCCTGCCAGTCAACGCCGCGATGGTGACGCACGGCGCGGTGCAGATCGTGTCAAACGGCTGGCGCGGCATCCTGCATCGCCAGCACATCGCTTGGCGCATCGTGGCGCTGTATGCCCTAGGCTCGGCCGCGGCGGCGGGCGTGCTGGCGCTGGTCGCGTACGCGCCGAGCACTGCGGGGGTGTATCTGCTGCTCGGGCTGGTTCCCGGTCTTGCCTGGCTGCCCAAAGACATCGCGCGGCTCGATGCAGCCAAGCCGGCACACGCGTTTGCATGCGGGGCGTCGGTGACCGGTCTGAATGTCGCCGCCGGCGTCGCGGGCCCGCTGCTCGACATCTTTTTTGTGCGCACTGAACTGACACGCCACCAGATCGTAGCGACCAAGGCCGCGACGCAAGTGCTCTCGCACCTCGCAAAGGTCATGTTCTATGGCGCGCCGGTTCTGCTCGCAACCGAAACGAGCGGCCTGCCGCCGCTCTGGTTTTTCGTTGCCGCGACGCCGCTCGCGATGCTCGGCGGCGTTATCGGCGGGCGTATCCTCGATCGCCTCACCGACAAGAGTTTCCTCAACTGGACGCGCTGGATCGTGACTGGCGTCGGCATCCTCTATCTCGTTCAGGCCGCGCAACTATTCGCGCAGAGTTGACGCGGCAAGAAATGCCGAGTTCGAAACCGCGTCGAATATAAGAGTTGATAGCTCGTTAACCAAAGCCGCCTGCAATGCTCCCCAATAGATTCGGGGCGCGGTCCATGCCGGTGATTACGCACATCTTGCTTTACATGGCCTATGCGATGATTTCGCTGACCGTGGGCATCGCGCTCAACCAAGTGGGCGGCGAAGGCATTGGCTCTTCGTTCCTGGGCGGCATCGCGCTGTTCTGCGCGTGCGCGGTCACCCACGCCGGCGTCGCGGCTACATCGGCGTCAAGTCGCGTCACCGGCGCTGAAAAGCGCATTCGCGGCGATGCCGAGCGGATACGCCACGCGCAGCGCGAATTGAGTTCGGACGTCGAGGCGCTGCAAACGCGCTTGGACAGCGTCGAAGCCCAAATAGCGTTCGCGCCGCCGCAACAACCGCTGATCGAAACCCAGGCGCCAAGCGGCTCGCTCGAACTGAAACTCATCGATCAAATCGTGGACAAGTTGGGCGCGGCCATGGATGCGCGCATCCACAACATCCACGGCGCCAACATCACGCCGATCAACTCTTCGCGCGGCCCCATGGATCTCGTGCGCGACGCACTGCTCGACAACCGCGTCGAACTGCACTTGCAGCCAATTGTACAATTGCCGCAACGCAAGACCGCCTTCTACGAAGGCTTCACCCGCCTAAAGGACGCGACTGGCCGGCTCATCCTTCCGCAGGAATTCATCCCCGCCGCCGAACAAGCCGGACTCATGAGCACGATCGACAACGTGCTGCTATTCCGCTGCGTGCAGATCGTACGCAAACTGATGAAGCAAGATCGCCGCATCGGCATCTTTTGCAATCTCTCGCCCAGCGCCCTGTCGGACGACATGTTCTTTCCGCAGTTTATCGATTTCATGCGTGAGAACCGCGACCTCGCGGGCAGCCTCATTTTCGAAATTCCGCAAGCCGCCTATGAGAACCGCACATCGGTGGAGGCGCGGTCGATGGCCAAACTGGTCGACCTCGGCTTCCGCTTCTCGATCGACAAGGTAACCGAGGCCGGCATCGATCTGCCCGACCTCGAACGCTCTGGCGTGCGCTACGTGAAAATTCCGGCGCGCATCCTGGTTGACCAGATGATCCGCAACGGCGTGCGTCCACGTTCCGCCATCACCCGAGAAATCGCGGCCGCCGACATAGCGGCTGTATTCCAGCGCTACGGCGTCGATCTCGTCGCCGAACGCATCGAAAGCGAAGAGGCCGTGCTTGAGGTGTTGGACATCGACGTGCCCTATGGGCAGGGCCATCTCTTCGGCGCACCCCGCGCGATCAAGGAAAGCTTGATGGAGGAAACCGCACCCCCGCGTGACTTCTATCTGAAGCAGAACGGGCGCGTGGCGTAGCCTGCGACCATAGCCGCTGCTAAGAACATGGCTCCATGAGCAAGCTCATCGCCATTACCGGCGGCTCCGGCGCCGGCAAGACCACGATCGCGCGCGCCTTGGCGCGCCAGTTGGGCGCTTCCGCCGTCGTTGTCGCCGAGGACGACTACTACCGCTGCGCCACCTCCTTCCCGAACTTCGACGCCGGCGTTCACAACTTCGACGAGCCAGGCGCCAAAGAGCACCCATTGCTCGTTGAGCACCTGCGGCTGGCGAAGAGCGGCGCAGCGTTCGACAAGCCCGTCTATGACCTGGTCACACACCGCCGCAAAACCGAGGTCGAGCGCATAACCCACGCCGAAAACGTTATCGTCGAAGGCATCCATCTCCTCGCCCACGAGGACCTGCGCTCACTTTTCGACGTTCGGGTGTTCGTGGAGGCGGATGAAGCGCTGCGCCTCGGGCGCCGCATGATCCGCGATGTCGAAGCGCGCGGTCGCACGCCGCGTTCGGTCATGACCCAGTTCTTCCACACCGTCCGTCCCATGCACGAGGCGCACGTAGCCCCACAGCGCGCCTATGCCGATCTTGTACTGATTTGCCCCCATGATGCGGGTCCGGAAACTGCCGAAGCGAACGCGGCTCAAATCGCAGCGCTACTCTGATCGATGCAGCTCCTAACAGCCATAGACGAGATCTTCGCGCGCTATGACGCACTCTTTTGTGACGTGTGGGGTGTCATTCATAACGGCCGCGCCTCCTTCCCAGCGGCCGCCGCCGCGCTGCAACGTGCGCGGCGAACTGGCAAGCGCGTGATCTTGCTCACTAACGTGCCGAAGCCGCGCGGGCCGATCCCCGCGCAATTCGATCGCCTCGGCTTCCCGCGCGACGCCTATGACGCGATCGTCACCTCGGGAGACGCCATTCGCGCCGAACTGGCGGTGCGCGCACCAGGCCCCATGTACAAGATCGGCCCCGACAGCGATTACAGCCTGTGGGAAGGATTGGGCATTTCTTTCGGACCGCTTGCTCAAGCGCGCTTCATCGGCATTTCCGGCTTGAACGATTACCGCGAGGCGCCGCACGACTACACTGAGACCCTCAAGGCCGCACGCGCCAGAGACCTAGAGATGCTTTGCGCCAACCCCGACATCGTCGTGCGCGTCGGAGACAATCTAATCTGGTGCGCCGGCGCGATCGCGCGTGACTATGAACACTTGGGCGGGCGTGTCGTCATGGCGGGAAAACCCCACAGGCCGATCTACGATCTGGCTTACAAAGAGCTGGAAACCCTCACCCGCAAGGCCGTCGACAAATCCAAGATACTCTGCATTGGCGACGGCGTGACAACCGACATCCGGGGCGCGAACGGCGAGGACCTCGATAGCCTATTCATCGCCTCGGGCATGCACGGCGAAACGCTCCATACCAACGGCGCGCTGGATCCTGCAAAGCTTGAGGAGGCCCTGGCGGCGGGCTCCGCCCGCGCGAACTTCGCCATGGGCGCTTTGACCTGAGCTGCGACTCGCTTGGCTCTGCTCAGGTCGCACTAACGCGCGACGCGTGGTGCGATCCAGCGCATTTCAGCGAGTGTCGCATCATGTAGCACATCCGGATCGATGGCGTCGAAGGGATCGCTGGGGCCGTCATACTCGGACGGCAAGCGATAAACCCGCCAAAAGCGACCATCGGCTGCGCTCGAGCACGCGAATCCAGGCATGCCCTCCACCAACTCAGCGCCGCAAAAAATCACCTCCTCAGGTGGAGCTTCAGCGAACTTGGTTTGCCCGACGATTTCATCGCTGGGACCGCGCGCTTGGGTCGAGACAGTCACAATGGAATGGATATTCCCGCCGTCCGCGGTGGGAAGCAGGCGGAAGACCTCCTCATCGCCCGCCGAGAGCGTGATCGCTATAAAGCGCTCGCCTTCAACCTGGTCTTGCACCTCGGCGACGACAAAGTTCGGCGTCGCGGCCTGGATCACCTCGATGCTCATCGGCAACGCAGAGTCGATGCCCGCGGCGGCGTCGAAGCCGATATGTGTGTCCGCCACAGGCGCGACAGCGACGGGATGTTCGTCTTGGGGCGTCTCACGTCGCCCGCAGGCCGAAAGAGCCGACGCCAACGCTAATGCACACAATGCAGACCGAAGAACCATGCGCCTCACCTTGTTCAGGCCTTTCATGCAGAAATCGATCACTCTGCGCCACGTCAAACCACGCAGATCAGCCACGCCTAAGGCCATAGCGGACCGTGCCCGCCTCGCGGCCCGGCCCTTCAAGCGCAAAGCCAGCCTTCTCAAGCACGCCAATAGAAGGGATCAGGTGCGGGAACGTGTGCGCGACGACCCGTCTCACCTCCGGCTCAAGAAGGGCCCGCTCAACCAGCGCCCTGGTCGCTTCGCTCGCGTAGCCACGGCGCCGATGCGCAGGAAGCACGGAATATCCTACTTCAACCACACCATCGGCATCGGGCGGATACATCATTCCGCCAGCGCCAACCAACGCGCGCGGCGCGCCCTTCAGCGCGAAATAGTAGGTGAACCAGGGGTCGCGATCACGGCCCTCTTCCAACGCGCGCAACGACCAAGCAACAGCGTCATCATCATAGAGTTCGGGCGGCCATTGCCCAGGAACCGCGACGCCGATCGCGCGCGCGAAGCGCGTCCAGTCGTGGGCCGCCTCGGCTCGCAAGCTTTCGATGGTCGCTGGGATCAGGACCAGCCGCGTCGTCTCGATCACGAAAACACTTCAAACAGCCCGGCTGCGCCCATGCCGCCGCCGATGCACATGGTCACCAC
>CAYRHK010000203.1:0-4929 GCA_964423825.1 uncultured Terricaulis sp.
CGGAGTTCTACCAGCGCGCGTTCGGGGCGGATTTACCGGAAGCGGCGACGCGGGTGAAGGTGGCTTGAATTTGCTGCCGGCCCTCTGATCGGGGATGCGATGTCGAAGCTTCGAACAACGATCATTAGCGCAGCGATACTTGCGGTCGCGGGTTGGATTGGGAACGCTGCTCTCTATGCTCAGGATTCTGTTGCTTCACTCTACGACACCAACTTCGATGAGCAATATGCATGCATGCAGGATGCGTTGCGCGCCTCAAATCACAACATCGACCTTCTGCCAGAAGACACAATTGTCACCCCTCGTGAACAATGGTTTTCGTTCTTCTTGTTTCGGTTGACTCTCGGCTTAGCGGGAACTCCCCGCGAGGCGGGACGAACAGGTTTCTGCAGGTGATTCATCCGACTCGCTCCGCGCGCGCTCAACTCTTTGTGACGCGCGCGCCCGTTACATCCGCGCGGACAAAAGCGCCGGCGGCTAGTTCATCGCCATAAGAGAGCAGACTGCTGCGGAGCAGCACCGTCTCTTCCGCAACATTGCCGAGATCGTCGATCAGCAGCACGCTGGAATGCGGCGCGCCATCGCGAAATACGAGCGCGCCGATGTCGTGGTCCTTGGAGATAAAGATGCTTGCGTCGGCGTGCGCTTCCGCGAGGAGCGCCGCGTCGCCAGGATCGGTTGGGCGCTCGCCAGCGTACACCACATCGTGCCCATCCGCCCGCAACGCCCTCACCGCTGGCGCGACGATGTTCGTATCGGCGAAGAGGCGCATTTTACTCTGCGGCGACCGTCAGCCCATCGACATCCGCGCGTTCCGCCAGCCGCGCGCCGTAAAGCAAGCAAGCGTCAATATCCGCCGCTTCGAGCACCGGGTAAGCCGCCAAAACTTCGTCACGTGTGGCGCCGCGTGCGAGCAGGCTTAGCACCATGGACGGCGTGATGCGCCGTCCTCGGATCACCGGCTTGCCGCCCATCTTGCCGGGCTCTGCCGCGATCCGGCCAAGCAGCGCTCTGGTTTCCTCGGTCATGGTCATTATTGAAGAGTAGCAGATTTCGCTCCAACTCACCACAGCCGCTTGGGCTTCTGTTTTAAGTTAAGCGCCTCACCGCTCCCCAAACCGCTCCGCCGCGCGCGCCCGCGCCTTGGCGGCTTCTTCCTCGCGATCCTTCGGCGGCGCGTGCGTCTCGAGCGAGTCGATCAGCCTGCGCGCGGTGGCGAACACCTCTTCGACCGCGGCGTCGAACGCCGCTTCGTTGGCGCGCGAGGGTGCGTTCATGCCCGAGAGCTTGCGCACGAATTGCAGCGAGGCGGCACGGATTTCCTCATCGCTCGCCGGCGGCTCGAAATTGAACAGCGTCTTGATGTTGCGGCACATCACATGTCTCCTACCACACGCGCCGCGCCCCGAGCGCGCTGAGCTTCTCGTCGTTGCTGACAATCGCCATGCCCTCGACGATCGCCTGCGCCGCGAGCATGCGGTCGAACGGATCGCCGTGTTCGTCGGCGAGTTCACCGGCGCGGCGACCGTGTTCGATCGAGATAGGCAGATGTAGGAAGCCACGGTCCATCAAGTCTTCTTCTAGGCGCCCTAATAAAGCGCCGACCTGCGCCAGGCGTCCCTCCCGGTACTTGTAGGCCATCTCGTAGGCCGACACTGGGCTGAAATAGACTTGAGCGGCTCTCGCGGTCACTGCCCGCTTTGCCTTTAGAGAAAGACGACGCTCATTCAGCGCCCACCAGATGTAGGCATGCGTGTCCAACAGCAGCTTCAAGCCGGCTTCTTCGGTTTCTTGGTTGGCTTGAGCAGCATGTGCGGCGGCAGCGGATCGAAAAACCGCTCGTCAAACTCGATGATGCCTTTGAGGTTGCCTAAGCCGCGGTTCGGAAGCACTTTGCGTCCGTCGTTCGCGGGCACCAGCTTCGCCACTTCCTTGTCACCACGACAAATCACAATCTCTTCTCCCGCCTCGACTTTGGCGATGAGTTTGGAGAGGTTGGTTTTAGCGACGTGAATGGTCACTTTGGTCATGAGGCGATGTTAGCTAAGTGACTTAGCTAAGTCAATCGGGAGCCGGTCTGCGCCCATGACCCTTGCAACTCGTATCCGCACCGCCCTGCTTAAAGCGCCTACGCTACGGGATTGGCGCGATCTTGCGATTGCTGCTGCATGCATGGCGGCTGTCGCAACGGCGATCGGTGGGCACACGCTGCTCCACCTCGCGCCATGCGATCCCGTCGACATTGCGTTATTGGCGCTGCGCGCATTGTTTGTCCCCGCCCTCGGTGAGGAACTCGTCTTCCGCGCCGCGCTTGTGACGGGGCGTGAGGAGAACAAGCGCGCCGTCGCGCCAATCGTGACTTCAACAGTACTTTTCACGCTGTGGCATGTGGTCGAAACAAGCTTCCTGCCAGATTCGGCGGCGACATTCCTGCGCGCCGACTTTCTCTTGCTTGCGACGCTGCTTGGCCTTGCTTGCGCGATCCTGCGCTGGCGCTCCAATTCGATCTGGACGGCAGTGGCGCTCCATTGGGTGGTGGTCGTGGCTTGGCAGGGCTGGTTCGGCGGGCCGAGCTTCGGCGCTGGCTAACCGCCCCTGATCCGCACGCCCACCCTTACGGCTCTTGGCGCGCCGTAGAGCGTGACCCCGTCGGCGGTGGCGCCGGTTTCGATGGCGTCGTCGAACACGTTGTCGGCAGCCACGAACACGAGAGCGTTGTCGCCGAGTTGCTGCTCGAAGCGCAGATCGGCGCTCCACGCCGCGTCGAGTTCGCGCGTGTTGAGATCGTCATCGAACCGCGCGCTTTCGTAGCGCAGATCGAGGTCCAGTTCGCCGCCGACCCACGGCGCCCAGCTCAATCCCGCGGTGGCGCTGAAACGCGGCGCCTGCGCCGGGCGCAGTCCCGTGAGCTGCGGCGCGACTATGCCGCCATCCACTTCCGCTTGCGTGTAACTCAAAGCCGCGCGCCAACTCACAGCGCCGAGTTCGCCGCGCGCGTCGGCTTCGACACCGTAAGCGTCAATGGTCCCCGCGTTCAGACGCTGGCGATACGCCCCGCCCGCTGGCACGAACACGCCGGGCGGAAACGTGCCGGGACCCGCTCCCAGTGTGACGTTGATGATGGCGTCTTCCAACCGGTTGGCAAAAACGCCGAGGCTCCAGTCGATGGCGCCATCGCCTCCGATGGCGGCGTCCAATCCATAGAGCCGTTCGGGATCGAGCGCGGCATTGGCTTCGGTGACGTCATTGCCGACACGGAAGGGGCGGTGCAGTTCGTTGAGCGTCGGCGGGCGAAAGCCCGAATAGAGCGCGCCACGGATGTACAAGTCATCGAAGGCGTGACGCACGCCAAGCCGCGCGGTCGGCGCCCACGCATCGCGATCTTCGGGCGTCAGCGCCAGCGTCGGCGCGCCGGTGGCGACATCGCGCTCTGTGCGCTCGCCATCGGAAGCTTGCCACCAATCCAGCCGTACGCCGCCTGAGACAAGCGTGCGACCCCAGGTTTCCCAGCCCTCGGCGTAGGCGCCGGCGCTCAATGTTTCCCCGCCGGCGATGCGCGAGCGCGTGAACGCGCCGCTGACGAAACGGAACAACTCCCGTGTTTCGCCGTCACTGGCGCGCACATCGAAGCCGATTTCGCCATGGGCGAAGCGCAGCGCGCCGTTAGCGCCCCAGCCGAGCGCTGGCGTTTCGTATTGCAGCGACGCTGGCGTCGTCGTGCTGCGGTCGGGCGCGACGCTGACGAACGCATTGCTCATGTCCGACGCGCGCGCCCAGCCTTGTAGGCGCCAACCCAGCGCGTCGGCGCCTGGTTGTGAAAGCAAAGTGAGGCTTGCGGCCGCGCCATCGGCGCTGGAGTCGGCGCCCGATAGGCCCGAGCCGCGGTCTTCGCCGTACCCGGAGAGCCGCGCGGAAATCAGCACCGGCCCATGCGTTGCTTGGAGACGAAATATGCCAGCCATCGAATCGCGCCAGAGCGGCGCGTCCGCCGCGCCGCGGCCCTCGCGCGTCGGAATCCAGCCGTTGTCGTGTTCGATCGTCGCCGACAGCAAGGTGTTGAACGTGTCGCTGCCGGCGACGCCGGCGCCGCCGAAGCGCGCGAAGCCACGCTCGCCACCTTCGAACCGCAGGTCAAAGCCCGGGGCCGTGCGCTCGTCGAGTGCTGAGGTTCCAGTGAGAGCGCCGGCGCCATAGGGGCCCGCGCCGGCGCCGCGGATGATCGTGGCGCCGGCGATGGTTTCCGGCGGCAGCGCGCCCCAGATCACCCAGCCGCCAAAGGGGTCGTGCTGGGGAACGCCATCGAGCGTCACCAAAGCACGGCCGGCGCCTGAAGGTCCGATGGCGCGCAGCGACAGTCCCTGGACCGTAGGATTGGCGACGCCGCTGTCATTTCGACGAAAGAGCGCAGCGCCAGGCGCCGCCGCCAGCGCGCGATCAAGGCGCAATGCATCGTCAATGACCTTGGGGTCGATTGGCAACGCCGCGTACGCCGCTGCGCCCGGCGCCTCTGGCAAGCGGGGCGCAACCACCACGATCGGCTCGTCGGCAGCGTCCATGCGCCATCCATTGCCGCCTTTGCAGGCTAGCGCAAGCAACCCGGATGGACATGTCATGACGCGCCGCTAATGTTCGCCGCGATGTCTGAAACCGTTCTCGAAATCTCCAACCTCGGTGTAAGCTTCGATACCCCAGACGGTCAGGTCGACGCCGTCAAGGGCGTGTCATTGGCCATCGCTAAGGGCGAATGCCTCGGCATCGTCGGCGAAAGCGGGTCGGGCAAAAGCCAGACCTTCTTGGCGGCGTTCGGCCTCAGTGCTGAAAACGCCGAGGTTTCCGGCTCTGTGAAGTTCCAGGGCGCCGAGATACTGGGCCTGCCGCGCAAAGAGCTGGACGGCTTTCGTGGCCGCAACGTCGCCTTCGTTTTTCAGG
>CAYRHK010000204.1:0-4927 GCA_964423825.1 uncultured Terricaulis sp.
ACAAGGTGCCGATCGTGATCACCTCGCTAGGCGCGCGTCCCGAGGTCAACGAGGCGATCCACTCCTATGGCGGCATCGTGCTGCACGACATCATCAACGTGAACTTCGCTAAGAAGGCGCTGGAGAAGGGCGCCGACGGCTTGATCGCAGTTTGCGCCGGCGCCGGCGGCCACGCAGGCGGCTTGTCGCCTTTCGCATTGATCAGCGAAATCCGCGAGTTTTTCGACGGGCCGTTGCTCGTCTCCGGAGCCATTGCGACGGGCAGGGGCGTCCTCGCGGCGCAAGCCATGGGCGCGGACTTGGCGTATATGGGCTCGGCGTTCATCGCCACCACAGAGGCCAACGCCAGCGACGCCTACAAGCAGATGATCGTCGACAGCGCGTCTGCCGACATCGTCTACACCAATCTCTTCACCGGCGTCCTCGGCAACTACCTGAAGGGCTCCATCGTGAAAGCCGGCCTCGACCCCGACAATTTGCCGGAGAGCGATCCCTCCAAGATGAACTTCGGCGGCGGTGAGGGCTCAAAAGCCAAGGCCTGGAAGGAAATCTGGGGCGCCGGGCAGGGCGTCGGCGGCGTGCACGAAATTGTGCCGGCAAGCGAACTCGTCGCGCGCCTCAAGCGCGAGTACGACGAAGCGAAAGCCAAGCTTTGCGCGCGTTGAGATTGGGGGATAGAGCGCGGCCAGTCCGACGGGATGCGTATCGGCCTTAGGTTTCTCGACAACTACGAGGAGCCCAATATGACCACTGAAACCGCCGAAAAGCCCGCGCTTGAGTCGCTGACCTTAAAAAGCGTCGCCGCCATCGCCATCGCGCTCGCCGCCAGCAAGGCGGGCGTCACCCTGCCCGAAGGCGCTCCCCAGGGGGTCGCCTCCAGCGTCTTCGATCTCATCGCCACTTTGGGCCTGATCGGAGCTGCCGTCGGTCGCACTCGGGCGCGCGCCAAGCTTACCTGAACACGAACTGCGGCGGCCTCCCTCCCCGAGCCGCCGCACAGGGGAGACGTTGTCCGGCGCGGGCTCGCCGCCCCAACCGCCGCGC
Source organism: uncultured Terricaulis sp. (assembly GCA_964423825.1). Lineage (GTDB taxonomy): Bacteria > Pseudomonadota > Alphaproteobacteria > Caulobacterales > Aquidulcibacteraceae > Vitreimonas. The sequence continues at coordinate 1,045 of CAYRHK010000204.1, forward strand.
CGGGAGTTGACCACGGCGTCTCCCCGCCCTCTTCTGCGGGCCCATGAACACGAACACTGGCACGCACATCCTCGCCATCGACCAAGGCACCACCTCCACGCGCGCGATCGCGTTCGATCTGGACTTCAACGCAGTGGCGACCGCGCAAGTCGAGCTTCAGCAATATTATCCCCAACCTGGCTGGGTCGAGCACGACGCAGAGCAGATTTGGGCGTCGACGTTCATGGTCTGCCGCGATGTCGTGGCGCGCATCGGCGGCGGCGGCGCCGTCGCCGCCATCGGCATCACCAATCAGCGGGAAACCACCCTCGTGTGGGAGCGCGCGACGGGCAACCCCGTGCACAAGGCGATCGTCTGGCAGGATCGGCGCACCGCGGACGTTTGCGCGCGGTTGCGCGAAGCGGGTCACGAACCGCGCGTGCAGGCGGTCACCGGCTTGCTGCTCGACCCCTACTTTTCCGCCACTAAGATCGCCTGGATATTGGATCGCGATCCGCAACTGCGCGCGCGCGCGCAGGCGGGCGAACTCGCCTTCGGCACCATCGAGTCGTACTTGGTTTGGCAGCTCACCAGGGGCGCTGTTCACGTAAGCGACGCCACCAACGCCTCCCGTACGCTCCTCTACGACATCAACTCCCGCGCCTGGAGCGACGAGATGTGCGCGCTCTTCAATGTGCCGCGCGCGCTTCTGCCAAACGTGGCCGCCTGCGACGCGCACGTCGGCGATGCCCACCCCGACATGCTGGGACGCCCCATCCCGATTACCGGCATGGCTGGCGACCAACAGTCCGCACTGTTCGGCCATGGTTGCCTTGGGCCGGGCATGGCCAAGGTCACCTACGGCACCGGCGCTTTTCTGGTGATGAACATGGGGTCCGCGGCGCCGCGTTCGCGGAACCGTCTGCTCGCGACCATCGGCTACGACACTCGTGACTCTTTCGCTTACGCGCTCGAAGGTTCGATCTTTTCCGCCGGCGCCACCATGCAATGGCTGCGCGATGGGCTGAAGCTCATCAAGACTTCAGCCGACAGCGAAGCGATAGCCGCGGCGCTGCCCGACAATGGCGGCGTCTATCTTGTACCGGCCTTCGCAGGCCTCGGCGCGCCGCAATGGAGGGCCGAGGCGCGCGGGACCATCACTGGATTGACCCGAGACTCGAAACTCGATCACATTGTAAGGGCTGGTCTCGAAGCGGTGGCGTACCAGACTGCCGACTTGTTAGACGCCCTGCGCGCTGACGGCGCGCCGACAATTTCCTCGCTTCTGGTCGATGGCGGCCTAACCGCGAATGATTGGGCGATGCAGTTCCTCGCCGATGTGTGCGGCGTCGAAGTCGCGCGCCCGGCCTTCCAAGAGGTAACAGCGCTGGGCGCCGCCAAACTCGCGGCGAAAGGGGCAGGGCTGGCGGTGAGCGCCAACGCGGACGCCGCGCTCACACGCTGGCGTCCCGCGATGAATGACGAAACCCGCGCACGCCTTCGCGGCGGCTGGTCGCGCGCGGTGGCGGCGGCACTAGCGGCAGCCGGTTAGGCCGCTTGTCGCCGAAGGAGCGCGATCACCATGAGCGCTGCTCCGAAGAGTATCGCCGCCCACGCAAACACGTCGCCAATGCGGGTGTAGACCGTGGGACCGGGGCCACGAGGCAGCGCGGCGCCCACACTGACGACATCAGCGCCAGTGCTCTGGGCGCGAGCGATTTGACGGCCGTAGGCGTCGGTGAGGGTGAGCAGTCCCTGCTTTGCGCTACGTGCTATCGCAAACCCGTTCTCAACCCCACGCATCACGGCCATGCGCGCGTGCTGCCAGGCGTCGGCGTCGAAGTCCCAGGCAGGCACGAACACAATTTCGATGCCGCCCGCGGCCGCGTCGGCGCGCAACGTGGCGGGAAAGTCCATGTCCTTGCATATGGCGACGCCCAGGCCTGGTGCGAAAGAGAGCGGCGCGTCGCCGACGCTGAAGGCGGTCTCCAAACCCTGCACCATGTGACGCTTGTCGTACAGAAAAGGCTCGATGCTGCCCGGCACGAACACATAGGCGCGATTGCGACGCTGTTCACCGCGCGCATCCACGCCCACGATGATGACTGCGCCGGTTTCGCTCGAGAGCGCTTGCGTCCGCGCCAGCCAGGTGAGCGCCAGTTCAGGGGTGAGCGCCGCCAGTTTCTCCGGCCACACGACAAAGCGCGCTCCCGTCTGCGCGAGGGCTCGGGTCTCCGCTTCGTACGGTGCGAGCGCGGCGAGCGCGACGCCTGCATCGTCGCTGAAGGCGGCGTCGGCGGAGCGGTCGTCGGCGATCAGCCCCACCGATAGCGCGTTGCTAACGGAGGCCGTCGATAGCCGCCAGGCGCCGAAGCCCGCGTTGACCACAAACGCCGCCAGCGCCATGAGCCCCGCGCGCCACTGCCTCGTCGCGACTCTCGCGGCAATGCCCGCAGCGACCAGCCCAAGTAGGAACGCAATGATCCACAAACCAAAAAGGGAGCTCGCTTGGATCAGCTGCGGCGCCGCCACCTGGACATAGGCGGGCGACAAGGCGGCGCCGTCGGGGCTCAGCGCGAGCAAGTAGTCAAAGGCGGTCCACAGGCTCGCGAACGCCAACGCGGCGACGGTGGGGCCGAGCCTCTGCAAGACCAGCCGGGCGGCCGAAGCGGCCAGCGCAAATCCGAGCGCCGGCGCGATCAGCGCCAACATCAGCAAAGGCGGCGGAAAGACGGACGCATAGGCTTGTACGAGATAGAGCCCGCCCAGCGTATAAGCGCCGCTGGCAACGAGCAGCGTCTGCCAAGCCTTCGCGCGCGCGAACGCGAACCACAGCACCGGTATCGGGGCGATCCATTGTAGCGGCCACAACGCCTCAATCCCGAAGGAGAGGTAGAAGCACAGCGCGCTTACAGTGATGCAGGCCAGTGCGATCATCGCGCGGCTCCCAGCTGAAATGAGGCAAGGCAGCGTTTCATGGCCCGCCGGTAGAATGCGCGGAACGCGCGGTCGTCGTGTGCGAAGCGGTCGGCGCGGTAAAGCGAGACGAGCCCCTGCGCCATCGCCCACAGCGTCATCGCGACCTCAAGCGCGGAAGGCCCCGCCAAGACCCTGTCACGCATTGCGCGTTTGATGATGCTCACAAGCATGGCCACGCCCGGAGACCGGTCGGCAATGAAGTCGTCTGGAAACTTGCGCGCCCCCGGCGCCGCCAGCATGAACGCGGCCTCGAAGCGCTCCGGCTCGTCCAAGGCAAATTCGAGGAAGGCGTCAAATGCCGCCAGGAGCCGCGTCAGCGGCTCGCCCTCGGGAAGCGCGGTGAGGCGCGCCTCCCAGACGCGCAGTCCGTCGCGCATCAAAGCGTTGAACAGATCGTCCCTGTTCTCGAAGTGGCGATAGAGGGCCATCGGCGTCACGCCGACCTCTTTGGCCACAGCGCGCAAGCTAAGTCCCGCCGCGCCATCGCGACGCAAAACTTGGAAGCCGGCCGTCAGAATATCGGCGCGTGCGCCCATGTATACAACTGTATACTTTGGCTCCAGGGAGGTCAAGAGTTGCGCTCGCCCTCCAGGCGGCTTAAGTGCGCGGTTCGCGAGGCGAGCCCGTAGCTCAGTCGGTAGAGCATCTGACTTTTAATCAGGGGGTCGCGGGTTCGAATCCCGCCGGGCTCACCAACCCCATGCCACCATGCCGCCATGGCGCGCCCCAATCTGTGGGGTGCGGCGTCGTCTGTCGTCGCCTTTTACCGAAAAGCCCGCTAGCGTTGCCGACACGTAAGGCTGCCAGCAAGGATCCCATGGCCCCCCAGACCCCGCTGCTCGACCAGGTCAAGCTGCCCGCCGATCTGCGCGCGCTGGACAAGAGCCAACTGCGACAGCTTGCGGACGAACTCAGGGCCGAGACC
>CAYRHK010000205.1:0-4914 GCA_964423825.1 uncultured Terricaulis sp.
TCATGCTCGCCCCAGGTGATGAAGATTTTTTGTCCCGTGATGGCATAAGAGCCGTCCGCTTGGGGCGTCGCCTTCGTTGTCAGCGCGCCAAGATCGGAGCCCGCCTGCGGCTCAGTGAGGTTCATGGTCCCCGACCATTCGCCCCTAACGAGCTTTGCCAAGTAAAGGTCCTTTTGGTCGGGCGCGCCGTGCTGTTCGATGGCTTCGATAGCGCCAAGTGTCAGCATCGGCAGTAGTCCAAAGCTCATGTTGGCGGCGTGCACGGTCTCGAACACGGCAAGCGCCAAGGCGCGCGGCAAACCTTGGCCGCCATAAGCCGGGTCGGCGGACAGCCCCTGCCAGCCGCCTGCGCTGAAGGCTTCGTAGGCTGCGGCGAAACCTGGCGCTGCGTGCACGATGTCGCCATTGAGGCGCACGCCCGCGCGATCACCCGTTCGGTTGAGCGGCGCCAGAGTTTCACTCGCGAGCGCCCCAGCACTGTCCAGAATGGCCGCAAGCAAATCGGCGTCGACGTCGGGAAAGCGCGCGCGAAGCGCCCAGAAATCGGCGCAATGCTCAAGTGCAAAGCGCATATCTGAAACGGGAGCGGCGTAGCTCATCGAAGGAGTCCTCCGGCGCCAACATAACCGTCCTGTGACTGTCGGCGCCAGCGCAGGCATGCTAAGGCGGCTCAATCTCAACAGAAGTGGAGATCTCCATGCGCGCCTTGCTCCTGCTTCCTCTGTGCGCCCTGGCCGCATGCATCTCGATCGGGGGCAGCGACGACCGTCCAGCGCCATTTTCGGCGGCCCCGCCCCCCGAGACCGGCGCCGCTGACTATCCAATCGCCATCGATCTCCCGGCGGGCAGTTATAGCCTCGACCCCCGCCACGCCAGCGTCGTCTTTAGAATCCGGCACATGGACCTGGCCTGGTTCACCGCCCGCTTCGACGATCGTTTGGCGACCCTGCAACTCGATCCAACCGACCCCGCGCGCACAACCCTCACGGCCAGCGTCGCCGCTAGTTCGGTGAGTACCGGGGTCTTGGGCGATGACGGCGAGCGCAATTTCGATCAAGCCATCGCGCGCGCCATCGGCGGTGAAGCGACGCCGCGGATTGCGTTCGTATCGACGAGGATCGACCGCACCGGCGCATTCACCGCGCGCGTGCATGGCAACCTCACAATGAACGGCCAAACCCATCCAGTGACGCTCAACGCCACGTTTGCGGGCGGACGGGTCGATCCGCTGCGTGGCGGAGCGATGGTGCTCGGCTTCTCCGCCTATGGGGAGTTCAATCGATCAGACTGGGGCGTAACGCAGTGGGGAGCCTTCACAGGCGACGCGGTGCAGGTAGTCATCGAGGCTGAGTTCATTAAAAGCTGACCCGGTTACACAAGTGTGCGTTCTTGAACGATTATGTCGGGGCGCCCAACATGGGCCATGTCGCAAGAGGGAGACCAAGGCATGAAACACTGGGGATTGATCGCAGCCGTTTTTGCGCTCGCCGCATGCACACAACCAGCGCCCAGCGCACCTGAGCCGGCGCCGGCGCCGGTCGTGAATGCGCCGACCGGCGAGTACACGATCGATCCGACACACACGACCGTAACCGCGCGCGTCAATCATTTCGGGCTCTCGACCTACACGTTGCGTTTCAACGACGTGACCGGCGCCCTCAATTTCAACGCCGAGGACCCCACGCAATCGAGCGTCGAAGCCACTGTAGCCATCGCCTCGCTCGACACGCCGTACCGTGGCCCGCGTGATTTCAATGCTGAGCTGGAAAACTCAGAATGGCTCGATGGGGCGACCTTCCCAACCGCCACCTTCCGCTCCACGGGCGTCGAAAGCACTGGTCCCGGAACAGCGCGAATGACCGGCGACATCACCATTCGCGGCGTAACCGCGCCTGTGACGTTCGACGTCACCTACAACGGCAGCTATGCGCAGCACCCTTTTGGCTTGCCAATCTCACTAGTCGGCTTTTCCGCCCGCGGCGAGCTCGCGCGCTCGACATTCGGCGTGACCAAGCTGCTGCCGGCGGGTGGCGCGTCTCAAGGGGTGGGCGATACCGTGGAGCTGATCATCGAAGCCGAGTTCATTCGCCCAATCGAGCAGGCGCCAGCCCCCGCTACGGCAAACTAGCGTGAGTGCCGTGACCCGCTACGCGGCGCTGGCGGTGGTCCTCCACTGGGCGATCGCCGGCGCCATCGTGCTGATGATCGCGCTTGGTCTATGGATGCATGAGCTTTCGGAGACGGGCGTCGTCAACGACGGCGTTTTTCGCGCCTATCAGCTGCACAAGTCGATTGGGCTGACAATCCTGGCGCTGAGCGTCGTGCGCCTGGCGTGGCGTCTGTTCAACCCAGCGCCCCCACTGCCCAGCACGATGAAGCCCTGGGAGCAAAGTCTCGCCCGCATCACCCACGGGCTCTTCTACGTGCTGATGATCGCTCTGCCGCTATCAGGCTGGATCTACGTATCCGCTGGCTGGTCGATCCACGACGACACGCCGCTCTCCGTAACCACAAGGTGGTTTTCGTTGTTCGTCGTGCCTCACCTCTTTGGCCTCGACGAAGCCAGCGAAGCGGTGCGCTCAGCCGCCGCCTTCACCGCGTTCCGCGCCCACGCGCTGATGTCGTGGGCGATGCTCGCTTTGTTCGTGCTGCATGTCGCGGCTGCGCTGAAACACCAACTTCTCGACAAGGATGGCATCATGGCGCGAATGGTCCCAGGCCTGCCGGCGCCGGGCGAACCCACGCCCCGCAACCCGCTGCGGCTAGCGATCCTAGGTTCCGGCCTTGGCCTCACCGCTGTGGCTCTGTTTGCAGCCGTGTTCGCATGGTCCGACATGGCAGGTGAGGCCACGGCGGCCGGCGCCGCGCCCTCCAGCGAGACCGTGGCCATCCAAGCGCCAACGCCGCCGCCCGCGGCGCCGGCGCTGGACGCCGCATCGAACGCGACATCAATCCCCGCCGCCTCGCCTGCCGCAGCGCCTTCATGGACGGTAGACACCGCCCAAAGCGCCATCGGCTGGTCGTTCATCTATACGGAGAACAACCAGCAGCAACGCTTCAACGGTCGCTTCGCGCAATGGAGCGCCAACATCGCGTTCGATCCCGCCAACCTGGCTGCAAGCGCTGTCGCGGTGCGCATTTCGACCGCCTCGGCCAGCGATGGCGTGCCGCTCCACGACGGCACGCTCAGAAGCACCGGCTGGTTCAATGTCGCCGCCCATCCTCAAGCCGAGTTTAGAACCACACGGATCGTGCACCTCGAGGGCGCCAACTATCGCGCCGATGGCGAACTCACCCTGCGGGGAACCACATTACCCGTCGCCTTGCCGTTCACGCTGCGCATCGAGGGTGAGCGCGCAGTGATGGATGGCCGCGTCACTCTGGACCGGCGCGCTTACGGCGTCGGCAACGGCGCCGACGCCGATGCCGATGTGTCCACCGCTGTGGACGTCATCGTGCATGTGGAAGCCACCAGAAGCCAATGAGCCTCGCGCGCGCTGCTGAACTGATCCGCGCTGGCGGCTTGGTCGCGTTTCCGACCGAGACGGTCTACGGTTTGGGTTGCGACGCCACCAACTCAATGGCGGTCGCGCGGCTCTATGCCGTCAAAGGCCGGCCCCAGTTCAATCCGCTGATCGTCCACATCTTGAACACCGTGGACGCCCTCGTACATGGCGACTTGCCGGCCCCCGCGCTGCAACTTGCTGCCGCGTTCTGGCCCGGCCCCCTAACGCTGGTCGCACCACGCAAGGCTGGAAGCCCTGTCGCTGAGCTTGCCTGCGCCGGGCTCGCCACCGTGGCGCTCAGGGCGCCTGCGCACCCGCTGGCGCGCGCGCTATTGGAGGCGAGCGCCCTGCCAATCGCAGCGCCGAGCGCCAATCGATCCGGGCGCCTGAGCCCCACGACGGCGGAACACGTTCGCGAGGAACTGGGCGATGCTGTTGACCTCATTCTAGATGGTGGTCCCTGCGAACATGGCGTGGAATCGACCATCATTGCCTTCGACGCCGGGCCAAGGGGTCGCTTGTTGCGCCCCGGCGCCGTTGCACGCCCAGCCATCGAGGCCATCGTGGGACCGCTGCTTGCGCCACGCGATGGTGTCGCCGCTCCCGGCATGCTCGCGAGCCACTACGCGCCCACTGCGCAGCTGCGACTTAACGCCGAGGCGCCGCTTCCGGGTGAGGTCTACTTGAGCTTCGGCGCGCCACCGCCGCCCGGCGGCGCCACACTCTCTTTACGCGGCGACCTCGTTGAAGCCGCGGCCAATCTGTACGCGGCGCTGAGGGCGCTCGACGCTTCCGGCGCGCGCACGATCGCCGTTGCGCCAATTCCAAGTTCGGGCCTGGGCGAGGCCATAAATGACCGCCTCGCGCGCGCCGCCGCCCCACGCGAACAGCCCTGACTAGCCCCAAGTGCGTCATCGGGCGTACCTTGGAGCATGAACACCGATCTACTCGCCAAACTCGCCGCGCTCCTCGGCCCAAAAGGCTTCGCCACCGAGGAGGCCACCCTTGCGCCCTACCTCATGGAATGGCGCGGTCAGTACCGCGGATTTGCCCCGTGTCTCGCCATGCCGGCAAACACGCAACAGGCTGCCGCCACCGTGCGCTTGTGCGCCGAGGCCGGTGTCGCGATCACCCCGCAGGGCGGCAATACCGGCCTCGTCGGTGGCCAAACCCCGCATGGCGAAGTGCTGCTGTCGCTCAAGCGCATGAACCGCGTTCGCAGCATCGATGCCGACAACGATTCGCTGATCGCTGAGGCTGGCGCGGTGCTTGCGAGCGTCCAGGAAGCTGCCGCCGAATCGAATCGCCTGTTCCCACTGAGCCTCGCAAGCGAGGGCAGCGCCACCATTGGCGGGCTGATCTCAACCAATGCCGGCGGGGTGCACGTGCTGCGCTACGGCATGATGCG
>CAYRHK010000206.1:0-4898 GCA_964423825.1 uncultured Terricaulis sp.
CGTTGCCGAACTCTTCGAACACGCCGGCGAGCACCGGCCCGATCGCGTTGAACACGTCTTCCTGCGTGACGAAGCTCATCTCGAAATCGAGCTGATAGAACTCGCCCGGCGAACGGTCAGCGCGCGCATCTTCATCCCGAAAGCACGGCGCGATTTGGAAGTATTTGTCGAAGCCCGCCACCATCAAGAGCTGCTTGAATTGCTGCGGCGCCTGCGGCAGCGCGTAGAACTTGCCCGGATGCAAACGCGACGGCACCAGAAAGTCGCGCGCGCCTTCCGGCGACGACGCGGTGAGGATCGGCGTCTGGAATTCCGTGAAGCCCTGATCGATCATGCGCCGGCGCAGCGAGGCGATCACTTGGCTGCGCAACAGGATCGACTTGTGCAGCTTGTCGCGCCTGAGATCGAGGAAGCGATACTTGAGGCGCGTCTCCTCCGGATAGTCCGGCGCGCCGAACACCGGCAGCGGCAGCTCCTCGGCCGCGCCCAGAACCTCGGCGGCGTCGACCCGCACCTCGATCCCGCCGGTCGCCAAGTCGGCGTTCACGGTTTCCTTGGAGCGCTCGACCACGCGCCCGTCGACGCGCACCACGCTCTCGGCGCGCAGCCGCTCAAACAGAGCGAACGCCGGCGAATCCGGGTTCGCCACCAATTGAACGATGCCGTAATGGTCGCGCAAATCGATAAACAGCACCCCGCCCAGGTCGCGCTTGCGATGCACCCAGCCGGACAGGCGCACGGACGAGCCGGCGTCGGCGGGACGAAGCTGCCCACAGGTGTGGGTGCGGTAAGAGTGCATTACGGGCTCCAAAACCGAAGCGCGGGGTAGCGCACGCCCGCGCCGGGCTTGTCAAGACGGAGACGGGCCCCGCACAACAGCCTCGCCCATGTGCAACCTCTACTCCATGACCAAGTCGCGCGAGGCGGTGACCGCTTTCACCCGCGCCATGCGCGACACGACCGCCAACCAGCCGCCGCTGCCGGCGATCTTCCCCGATCAGTTGGCGCCGGTGGTGCGCACCGGCGTCGACGGCGTGCGCGAGATGCTCAACATGCGCTGGGGCTTCCCGCCGCCGCCTTCCGGGGGCCGCCCAGTCACCAACATCCGCAACCTGAACTCTAGCTTCTGGCGCTCCTGGCTGGCGCCGGCGCAGCGCTGCGTCGTGCCGGTGACCAGCTTCTGCGAGTATACCGACACCCAGCCCAAGATCGCGCACTGGTTTGCACTTTCACAGGAGCGGCCGCTATTCGCCTTCGCAGGCCTATGGCGGCCCTGGCGCGGTGTCCGAGGGAAGGAGGACGGCGACCACCTCCTGTTTGCGTTTTTGACCACCGAGGCCAATGATCTGGTGCGTCCGATCCACGCCAAGGCGATGCCGGTTATGCTGACGGGCGGCGATATCGATGTTTGGCTCGGCGCACCCGAAAAAGCAGCATTGGCTCTGGCCAAGCCGTTCCCGACCTCCGAAATGCAGGTCGTCATGTCCGGCCCCCGCGAAGACCCTCACGAAGACTCAGGCGAGGCAGCGTGAGCGATCAGCCACGGCTCTTCGAATTCCGCATGGGCGAGCGTTCGCCCGAATCCTTGGTCATCACCGAGGCCAACCGCGCCGCCGCCGACCTCCTGCGCAACTGGCGCGCTTGGCCAGGCGGGGCGTTGGCGTTGGTCGGCCCGCCCGGCTCGGGCAAAACCCACCTCGCTTTGGCATGGGCGTTGGAAAGCGAGGCCCGCCAGCTTCCCTCGCCCGCTCCCGACGATCTTGGAGCCTTCTTCCGTTTGAGCGCCAGGCGACTGCTCATTGAAGACGCCGACCAGGCGGCTTTGGCCGACCCGGCGCTTTGGAGCCTCCTGGATGAAGCCAGGGCGCGGGGCGGCGCGGTGCTCCTGACCGCGACCCACCCGCCATCGGCGTGGCCAGTTACCGTACCTGACTTGCGCTCGCGGCTGACCGCCCTGCCGGTAGCGCGCCTCCACGAGCCCGACGAAGCGCTCATGGAGGTCGTTTTACGTCGTTTCTGTCGCGAACAATTCATCCAACTGAGCGATGATGCCGCCCGTTATCTAGTGCGACGCCTGCCCCGGACCTTCGCCGCCGCCCGCTCATGGGTCGCGGCGCTGGACGTGGATTTGGCGCGCGGCGCGCGGCCTGTCAGCCTGACTGCAGCCCGCCGCGCCTACGAAAAGGTGCGCCTGGATTGGGGCGAGGGTGGAGACGTTTAAGTGGCCAAGGCGCGCAAAAAGCTCGCGACTGTTGCGAAAGCATCTCCGATGATGGAGAGCCCCTCACGATTCATTAACCGAGAGCTGAGTTGGCTCGCCTTCAACACGCGCGTCTTGGAAGAATCGGAAAACGACAACCATCCGCTGCTCGAGCAGCTCCGCTTTCTTTCAATCTCCGCGTCCAACCTCGACGAATTCTACATGGTGCGCGTCGCTGGCCTTCACGAGCAGGTAAAGCTCGGTGAATCCATCTTGAGCCAAGACGGCCTCACGCCCGCCGAGCAACTCAGCCAAATCCACGCCGCCGCCGCCGATCTGATGCAACGTCAGCAAACGCGCTGGCATCATCTCCGCGCGCAGCTGCGCGAGGTGGGCCTAAGCGTGCTCGATCCGGAAGAACTCTCCGACGTTGAGCGAGCGGTTGTGCGGACGCTGTTCATGGAACAGATTTTCCCCCTGCTCACGCCTCTCGCGGTTGATCCCGCGCACCCGTTCCCTTTTATCCCGAACCTCGGCATGACGCTCGCGCTGAAGATCAAGCGGGTCGGCGACGGACGCGCGATGAACGCGCTGGCGCCAATACCGAGCCAAGTGCCCCGTTTCATCGACATCACCAACGCTGCTCTCGACGAGAACACTGATGCGGGTGAGCGGGTCAACCGCCGCTTCATCGCGCTCGAACACGTCATCGGCATGTTCCTGGATGAACTGTTTCCCGACTACGCCGCCGTCTCGATGGGCGCCTTCCGTGTGGTTCGCGACAGCGACATCGAAATTCAGGAAGAAGCCGAGGACCTGGTGCGTGAGTTCAAAGCGCGCTTGAAGGAGCGACGCCGCGGCGATGTCGTGCGGCTCAAGGTCGACGCGCACATGCCGGACGATCTGCGCGCCTTCATCGTACGCGAACTCAAGGTCAATCCCCGCGACGTATTCCCTGTAAACGGCATGATCGGGCTCTCCGATTTATCGCAGCTGGTGAGAGAAGAACGCCCGGAGCTCAAGTTTCCCCGATACGAACCGCGCTTTCCAGAGCGCATCAGAGATTTCGGCGGCGACTGCTTCGCCGCCATCCGTGCCAAGGACATGTTGGTTCACCACCCCTTCGAGTCATTCGACTCCGTGGTGGCGTTCGTGCGTCAGGCCGCCGCCGACCCCGCCGTCGTCGCCATCAAACAGACACTCTATCGCACTTCACGCGATTCACCCATCGTGGCCGCGCTCGTGCAGGCGGCGGAAGCAGGCAAGAACGTCACCGCCCTTATCGAGATCAAAGCGCGCTTTGATGAAGAGGCAAACTTGCGCCTCGCTCAAGTCCTTGAGCACGCGGGCGCCTCGGTGGTTTACGGCTTCGTCGACTACAAGACCCACGCCAAGGTCAGCCTCGTAGTGCGCCGCGAAGGAGACGGCTTACGCACCTATGCCCATTTCGGCACCGGAAACTACCATCCCTACACTGCCAAGGTGTACACTGACCTATCGCTCTTTACTTGCGATCCCGCCTTGGGTCGCGACGCCAACCGGCTCTTCAACTTCGTGACGAGCTATGCGCGCCCCTCCGAACTTGAAAAAATTTCAATGGCGCCGATCAACGCAAAGTCATCATTGCTCCAACTGATCGACGATGAGATCACCCACGCCCGCGCCGGCCGCGGCGGGTCGATCTGGGCGAAACTCAACGCACTGGTACACCCGGAAATCATCGACGCGCTTTATCGGGCCTCCAACGAAGGAGTAAAAATCGACCTCGTCGTACGTGGGATTTGCTGCCTCCGGCCCGGCGTGCCGGGCATGTCGGAAAACATCCGTGTGAAATCCATCGTTGGGCGCTTCCTGGAGCATTCGCGCGTCGTCTGCTTCGGGGCGGGGGCCAAACTGCCGCACCCCAAAGCCAGGGTCTTCATCTCTTCCGCCGACTGGATGCCGCGAAACCTTGACCGACGCGTCGAAGTGTTGTGTCCCATTGAAAATCCGACCGTGCACCAGCAGGTCCTCGACCAGATCATGGTCGCCAACCTCAATGACGAGGCGCAAAGCTGGTACATGGATCAGAATGGGGCCTTTAGACGGGTTGATGTCTCGAAACTGCCAGACGAACCGTTCAGCGCGCACAATTACTTCATGCGCAACCCGAGCTTGTCGGGTCGCGGTCGCGCCATTAAGGGCGACGCCCCCGCGGCGTTCGATCACATCGGCGCACGCACTAGCTAATTCAGAGAGGCGCCCATGCTGAAGGGCGCGCTCCGCGACGGCGAAGACGCCGCCGTCATTGACGTCGGTTCGAACTCGGTGCGCCTCGTCGTCTACCGGATCGACGGGCGCGCCATGACCCCCATCCTCAACGAGAAGGTTATGGCGGGTCTCGGTCGCGATCTGCCGCGCACCGGCGCGCTTGCGCCCGCTGGCATCGAGGCGGCGCTGCGGGCATTGAAGCGGTTCGCGACGTTGATCGACGCGCAAGGCGTCGCGCGTGTGTTTCCCGTCGCCACAGCTGCCGTACGTGACGCCAGCGATGGGCGCGAGTTCGCAAAACGCGTTCACGCGGAAGTCGGCATACCGTTGCGCATTCTCACCGGCCAGGAAGAGGCGCATCTCTCCGCGCTTGGCGTGCGCGCGGGCGTCGCCGACGCAACCGGCATTGTCGGCGACCTCGGCGGCGCCAGCCTCGAACTGATCAAGA
>CAYRHK010000207.1:0-4858 GCA_964423825.1 uncultured Terricaulis sp.
TCGTTGGCATCGAAGCGCGCGGCTTCATTCTAGGCGGCGCCGTGGCGCATCAACTGTCGGCGGGCTTCGTGCCTGCCCGTAAACGCGGCAAGCTTCCCTGGCGCACGATCGCGCAAGACTACCAGCTCGAATACGGCGCCGACGCCCTCGAGATGCACCAGGACGCGCTCGCGCAGGGAGAACATGTGCTTCTGGTCGACGATCTGATCGCCACCGGCGGCACAGCGCTTGCAGCACTAGCCCTGGTGAAGCGATTGGGCGCCAGCTGCGCCGGCGTGAGCGCGGTGATCGATCTACCCGATCTCGGCGGCGCCGCGCGAATACGCGAGGGGGGCACACCGGTGCAAACGCTCGTCGCGTTCGCGGGGCATTAGCGACCCCTAACCCGCAACCTGGCCTTCACGGCATAGTCGTTCGTCCAAGAGCGCGAAAACACTGCGGCGCATCATGGCGTCATCGAGCGTGCGCGCGGCACGCTCCATTTCATCGATATCGCCATCGTCGACAAAAGTCGTGCCAGCCAGCGGCGACAGCCTCTTGAGCCCAGGGTCGGCAAACGCCTCCACGAGTTCCGTATCGTCGTAGAGCTGCTCGCCGATCTTTTCGCCGGGACGCAGGCCCGTGAACTTGATTTCGATGTCGCGTCCAGACCGGCGGATCATCTCGCGACCGATCTCCAGGATTGAGCGCGGCGCGCCCATTTCCATGAAGAAGGATCCCTCCGCGCCATCGAGCGTCGCGACACTGAGAATGAGGCTCACCGCCTCTGACGACGACATGAAGAACCGAGTCATATCGGGGTGGGTGACCAGCAACGGTCCGCCGGCGGCGATCTGCGCCTTGAACCGCGGCAGGACCGAACCTTGCGAGCCCCACACGTTCCCGAACCGCGCCGATTTCAGACGCATGCTGACGCCGCCCGCGCCGCCGTGCAAATAGAGTTCCGCAAGCCGCTTCGTCGCACCCATGACACACACGGGCGCCGCGGCCTTATCCGACGACACCAGCACAAACTCCTGAGCGCCGCCGACGGCAGCGGCTTTAACCGCATTGCGCACGCCCACCAAGTTGGTGAGTACGCACTCGCCCGGATGTGTCTCCCCCAGGTGCACGTGCTTCAGCGCTGCCGAGTGAAACACCACGTCAGGCCGAAACTCACGCATGACCCGCGTGAGACGGGTCGCGTCGCGAATGTCGCAAAGCTGATCAACCGTGGCGACGGCGGCGTGGCGACCGATGCGCTCAACGATGTCGATCAAGCCATGATCGAAATGATCGAGCAGCCCGAGGCGCGCGCAATCAAGCTCGGACAATCGCCTCGCCAAGGCGCCGCCAACGCTGCCCGCCGCGCCAGTGACGAGCACCCGCTTGCCAGCGAAGAACGCGCGCAACTGCGCGACGTCGAACGCCGCTTCCGGCCGGTTGAGCGGTAGGTCCCCCATGGACTGCTGATTCTCCCGCTGGCGATTGGGTCTGTCTACCAAAGCGTGTAAACGTTGGCCAGACGGGGCCTCCGTCGCAGTGCAGTGGAAAAATCGGGTGTTGCGCGCCCGCAGCGCGCCCCTTCCTCGTTGGGTTTTGGAATTGTCACGATTCTCGCACGAGGCGCAGGAGGGGTTGACGGACGCAGCGCCGATCGCCCTGTCTGATTAGCAATGAAAGCGTCAGCGATCGTCGTAACTTACCGGACCGGGCCGGTGCTGTTTGACAGCCTGGCCGCCCTGCTCGCCTCGCCGTCCCTCGCCGAGATCAAGCTGGTGGACAACGGCAACTCAGCCGACGTGCAGACGCGCCTTGCAGCGCTCGCGCGAGAATATCCACAAATCCACTTGATGCCGCAGGCGACCAATGCAGGCTTCGCCGCTGCATGCAATCAGGGTGCGGCAACGGCAGCCGCGGAGGCCCTGGTCTTTGTAAACCCAGACGCGGTGCTTGGAGCGGACGCCATCGTAGCACTACTCGCAGCACTAGCTCCCATGCCCCCGCTCAGCCTCGTGGGCGGCGACCTGCGCACGCCGGAGGGCGCGCCCGATCGCGGCTCGCGGCGCAACCGCGTTACCCTTGGCAGCGCCATCAAAGCCGCACTCTGGCCCAGCGCCGCCATCAACCTCCACCATTCGCCGCTGCCCGCAGCGCCCATACCGGTCGGCGCCGTAAGCGGCGCGCTGATGGCCATCAGGAGAGCCGACTTCTCAGCCTTGGGCGGATTTGACGAAGGCTACTTCTTGCACATGGAGGATGTCGACCTTTGCCGTCGCGTCGAAGACGCTGGCGGCGCGGTGATGTTCGCGCCTGGTCCTCACGGCGTTCACTATCGATCGTCAAGTGACGTGTCACCCGCTTTCATCGCCCGCTGCAAAGCGCAAAGTTTTGGCCGTTATTTTCGCAAGTTCGCACGCTCGTGGCCGGAACGGCTTCTCGCTGAGCTTGTCGCTCTTGCACTTGCTTTGGCGCTGCCTCTGCGAACGGGCCCATGAGCAAGACCGCACTTGTTGTGGGTGCGGCGGGAGCTGTCGGCGAAGCGTGCGCGCTGCAGCTCAAACAAAAGGCGTGGCGTGTCGTGGGAACGCTGCGCCGCGACCGTGCTGGCGCCGTAAAACGGCTGAGCGATGCAAACGTAGAACTCGTCCCGCTCGACGCACACGATATCGGCGCCTTCAGCGCGCTAACACGCGAAGTCGACGCGCTGGTGTTCACGCCCAACATCCAACTCCTGATCCCGGCGCTTCCATCGATTGCCCCCGCGCGCATTGTCGCGTTCTCAAGCAACAATGTCGCCATCGCGCCGGAGGCGCCGATCTATGGCCGCCTCGCTGTCGCCGAGATTGCACTACGCCGCGCCAGGCCGGACGCGCTCATTATCAGGCCAACTATGATCTACGGCGACCCGAGGCTGGAAACAGTCACGCGGTTGATGCAGTTGGCGCGGCGTTGGCCCTTGATGCCCTTGCCTGGATCGGGACGCGCGTTGACCCAGCCGGTGTTCTGCGCCGATCTAGGGACCATGGCGGCCGGCCTTGCAGTCGAACCGCCCGAGGGCGGCACATTCGTCGCCGGAGGGCCAGAAATTCTGACGCTCGCGGCGTTCTACAGACAGATCGCGCTTGCAGCGGGCGCCAGATCGACGCCGCTGCCGACGCCGCTTTGGGCTCTGAAATTGGCGGCGCGACTGCCCCTCAGATTACCGCTCGACAAGGCCCAATTGGACCGCGCGGAGCGGGATCGCCAAGCCGTCGAGCAGGACAAGACGCCCGCCGGCCTTCGGCCTGCCACACCGCTCTGCCTTGGTCTCGCCTCGTTGGCCCACGCACTCGATACTCAAATGGGCAGCGACGGCATTTGATGGTTTTCGAACGCCATGCTTCAGTATAAAACGACGCCGCTTCTCTAGGGGGAAATCATGCCATTTGGCGATCTTCGCAACAATTTCGGCTTCAGCAACACATTCGGCGCCGGCTTGCCGCATGCGCGCATGTGCTGCTGCTCAGCATGCGCCGAGAAGATCGCCGCGTCGACAGACCCAGATGATGCCCGCGACAACGGGTTTGGCGCGGCTCAGCTCATCGGCGATGGCGGCGACACCCAACAAGGCGCCAGTGACACCGTGCCGGGGAACGGTACGACGACCTTCACCATCGCAGTCGGCGGAACCCAGGTCGGACGCGTGAACACAGGAGGCGACGACGATTGGTACGCCGTCAACCTTGTGGCTGGACAAACCTACATCTTTACTCTCAACGGCACCGGCGCTTCGGCGCTTGAAGATCCCTATCTGGAATTGCGCAACTCGCTGGGCGGTCGCATCGCGATCGATGACGACGGCGGCGTTGGTCTCGGCGCGATGCTGCGATACACCGCAACCGAGTCGGGCACCTATTACATCAACGCACGAGCGTGGGAGCCCGATCAGGGCGCGCCGACGCTCACAGGCGAATACACCCTGACAATGACCACGGGCGCGCCGCAAAACCCCCTGGACACCATCGATTTCGCCTACACCTTCCCCGACAACACCATCTCCGTGTACTTCTCGGTGCAAGGCGAGACCTTCTCCGGAGACACCGCGCTTCGCAACTGGACCCAAACCGAGATCAACTCGGTCATGAGCGCTCTGGGGACGATTTCGGCGGTAACACCGCTTGTGTTCACGCAAGTCGCGACCTCCGGCCAAGCCGACTTCATTCTGACGCTTGCGAACCTTGGCGCCGGCACGCTCGGCCACTTCTTCATCGGTACGGGCCATGGCGGCTTCAATCCTAACGCTTCAAGCTGGACCACCGCGGGCCTGCAGCCGGGCGGCGCCGGCTGGGTCACCGTCGTACATGAAATTCTTCACGGCCTCGGCCTCGCGCACCCCCACGACAACGGCGGTTTGCTCGATGACGACAGCGAAATCATGCAAGGCGTTACTGACCCGTTCAATTCTCTAGGCACGTTCCAGATGAATCAGGGCGTGTTCACAATGATGAGCTACAACGATGGTTGGCAGCTCGCGCCCTGGGGCCCCAATGCGAGCCTGACTGCTGGCAGCCAATCGACTCCCATGGCGCTCGACATAGCGCTGCTGCAGCAGCGCTATGGCGTCAACGCGACAACGAACAGCGGCGATACCGTTTACACCATCGCCAGCGTCGACAGTTCCTACATCGGCATCTGGGACGCCGGCGGCGCCGACACGATTAGCTACACCGGCGCGCTCGCCGCCACCATCGACTTACGCGCCGCCACCCTCCTCAATGAGATTGGTGGCGCCGGTTGGGTATCTTATGTGCCCGGCATCGACGGCGGCTACACCATCGCCAACGGCGCAGTCATCGAGAACGCCATTGGCGGCTCTGGGAACGACACCATCACCGGC
>CAYRHK010000208.1:0-4849 GCA_964423825.1 uncultured Terricaulis sp.
TCGTATAAACCATCGATATCGGAGAGCAGGATCAGCGCATCGGCGGAGATGATCTGCGCGACGCGCGCGGCGAGGCGATCATTGTCGCCATAGCGGATTTCGGCGGTCGCGACAGTGTCGTTCTCGTTGATGATCGGCACGGCGCCGAACTCAAGTAGGGATTCCAGCGTCGCGCGCGCGTTAAGCCAGCGGCGACGGCGCTCCGTATCGTCTGGCGTGAGCAGAGCTTGCGCCACGGCGATGCCATGGCGCGCGAACGCCTCTTCATAAACCCGCATGAGTTTGGCCTGGCCGGCGGCGGCGGCGGCTTGCTTCTCGTAGAGCTTTGTCGGCTTTCTCGCCATGCCCAGCGCGCGGCGGCCAAGGGCGATGGCGCCGGACGAGACGATGGTGACTGACCGGTGGCGCTGTCTTGCTTCCGCAACGTCGTCAGCGAGGCTGGCGAGCCAGGCGCGCGCGGGTTCGCTGCTCTCGGCGTCAATCAAAAGGGCCGAGCCGATCTTGACGATGATGCGTTTGGCGTTCGCGAACTGGGCGAGCATGAGCCCCACTTGGCCAGCGCGCGGAGCCAGCGGCAAGACAAATTTCGCACTGCAGCGCGCCCGTGCGGGGAAATCGCGCGGCCGCGCCACGCCAAATGCATGTCGTGGGCGCCCCTGATGCGCGCAAATGCTTTGCCTGGGGGCTCGGACGGTTCGACACTAGTAACGAAACGCAGCGCGAGGGGCGCCAAACATGGACTGGACTTTAGTACAACAGACCGTTGTGACGTGGGCGCCGCAGGTGGCTCTCGCGGCCATCATTCTCATAGTGGCTCACTTCGTGGCCAAGGCGGTGAAGTGGGCGGTCGCCAAGGGCGTCGACCGTCTGCCATTCGTGTCGCGGCGCGATGCCGCGGGGCCCGAAGGCGCCAAACCGATGGTCGATGTCGGCGAGCGGATCGGCGAGGTCGGCTACTGGTTGGTCTGGCTCTTGGGTTTGATCGCCGCCCTCAATGTCTTGCAACTGAGCGTGATCGTGACGCCGCTCAACGACATGGTGCGGCGTTTTCTGGAATATCTGCCGTCGGTTGTGGGCGCCCTGCTGGTCTTCTTCATCGGCTTTGTGCTTGCGACGATCGTGCGGCGCATGGTCGAAGCCACGGTGGAGGCCGTTGAACTGGACCGGCGTCTGGTGGACGCCGGGCTGACGCACACGCCGCGAGGGCCAGGCCTTGCTAGAATGCTCGGCATCTTGGTGTTCACGTTGATTATCATTCCGGTCGGTATCGCCGCGCTCGACGTGTTGGCGATTGACGCCATCTCCGCTCCAGCGACAGCGATGCTCAACACCATCCTGATGACCATACCGCGCGTGATCGGCGCCGCACTGGTGATCTTTATCGCTTATTTGGTCGGACGCTGGATCATGACGCTCACCGAGGAGGGCCTCAAGTCCATCGGTTTCGATGCGATCATCGCCTCGATCGCCGATGCCGAGCCGATCCGCGCCGGACGCGAGCGTCTCGACCCTACGCCGGGCGTTGACACCATCAACCTCAAGGCGTTCCCGCCTTCGCGCATGATTGGCCTTGCGGTGCTGATCGGCATCGTACTCTTCGCAAGCGTCGAGGCCGCGCGTCTTCTCGACTTTGGTGCGATGGCGGCGATGCTCGGCAGCGTGCTCGAACTTGCGAGCAGGGTGTTGTTTGGTCTCGTAATCATTGCGCTTGGCGTACTGCTGGCGACGATCCTGTCCAACGCGGTGTCCAAGGACGACAAGGCGTCGTCCGAGATCATGGCGGTGCTGGTGCGCTGGGGCGTCATCGCACTGGCGACGGCCGTTGGACTGCGCTTCATGGGGCTCGCCAACGACATCATCGTGCTGGCTTTCGGGCTGATGCTCGGCTCCGTGGCGGTAGCGGTCGCGATCGCCTTCGGGGTCGGCGGACGCGACGCGGCCAAGCGGTTGCTGGATCGTTGGGCCGGGAAGTAAAGGGTGATTTTGTTCTGAGGGGCCGCGGCGTCCTAAGGGTGCCGCGGCTTGCATTTCCCGCGACAGCGCGGTTCAAGCGGGCGAATACAGGGAGTGGCCGCCATGCTCAGAACGTTTGCGCTCATCACTGCTTTGGGTCTGGCCGCGGGATGTCAACAGGAGGCGCCTGCTCCGGCGCCGCAGATTTCGCTCTACGCGCTCGATTGCGGGCGCTTCAGCATGACCGACGCGAGCGTCTTCGCGGATGATGGGTCTTATGACGGCCTGGCGGTCGAAGCCGTTGATCCGTGCTATCTTATTCGACACCCTGAGGGCGACTTCCTGTGGGACGCCGGGTTGCCGGATTCGCTGTCCGAAGCCGATGGCGGCTACACAGCGGGGCCGTTCATGCTGCGCGTGCCGGTACGCTTCGTCGATCAGTTGGCGCAGTTGCAGATGACTCCAGCTGACATCGAACTGTTTTCGATCTCACACAGTCATTTCGATCACGTCGGCAATGCAGCCTTGCTCACCGATGCGACATGGATCGTTGACTCCGACGAGCGAGCGTGGATGTTCCGCGAGGAAGCGCGGGGCGACGAGAACTTCGCCTTGGTGGCGCCGCTAGAGAGCTTCCAAGCACGTCTGATCGAAGGCGACGCCGACTACGACGTGTTCGGCGACGGCTCGGTGACGATCATTCAGGCGCCAGGGCATACGCCTGGTCACACGCTGCTGCTGGTGCGCTTGCCGAACGCCGGGCCGGTGCTGCTGACCGGCGACATGTTTCACCTCTCGCAAAGCCGCGAGCGCCGCACGGTGCCGACGTTCAACACCGATCGGGCGCAAACGCTGGCGTCAATGGATAAGGTTGAGCGGATCGCGTCGGAGACCGGCGCGCGCGTGGTGCGCCAACACGTGACCGAAGACTTCACGGCGCTGCCGGCGTTTCCGGAAGCGTTGAACTAGGAGCTTGCCGTGCAATTAGATTGGATTGAGGGGCTCGGCCTCGTCGCCGGGGCCGTGGGTGCGTTCGCGTTCGCGCCGCAGGCTGTGAAGCTCGTTCGTACGGGAGACGGCGCGGCCGTTTCCGGGCTGACCTACACGATGGTGCTCGCTGGTGCTCTGATGTGGATGACGTATGGCGCCTTCCGTGAAGCGCCCTCGATCGTGCTCTGGAACCTCGTGGCGGCCGGGCTGGCGGCGACGGTGCTGGGATTGAAGCTTGCGAGCTACTCAGCGCCGTCCACCCGAAAAAAACGCGATGGCGAGCATCGCAAAAACAGCAAAGAATAGGCCTCCCGTCAGCCAGTAGAACAACGGACCGGCGCCGGTTTGGCGCGAGGGCGTGGCGCCCGGGGGCGATGCTTGAGAACCCACCACCGCTGATGCGTCGGTCGCCTTCGCTTCCGATCGTTGGGGAATTGCGAATGGGTAGGGAGATGGCGTGGTCGGTCCGGCCGGGGTAGGGGCCGACTCTACTTGTGCGAGGCTCTCTTCATGCGCCGCCGTGGGTCCCCGCGCTTGCTCGGCCGACCGACCAGCGGGCAAGTACATCAAGCCAAGGACCACAACGCCCGTGACGATAGCGACAATTCCCAACTTCCGAGCGAGCAGCTGAAGCGCTTGCGTCAACTCCCACCGGGTTTGAGCCTCACGGCGTTTGCTGGCGGCTTCGCGCTCGTCCCGCGCTTGCTTGCGCTCGCGTTCGTGTCTTGCTTGCTCAAGACGGAGATCCCGCTCTCGTTCGACTGCCTGAAGCTTTCTCGTTTCCAGTTCTTGCCTGCCGTCGAGTTCTTGCTTCTCCAGTTGGTGGCGGAGCTCGCGGTCTCGAGCGGCCCGCTCCAGCTCAAGCCGTTCCAGGTCCGCTCGCTCGGCGTAGGCGGCACGCAGCTGGTCCACGCGAGTCTGTATAACGGCGGATTTCGGGTGAACTGGAAATTCGGCGATGTAGAGTTCAAGGGTCTCGACGTCGTCCCAATCCAAGAGCGCGTATTTGCGTTCCTGGTCTTCGAGTGATTTGCGGCGTTCATCCGCCCGATAGCCGTAGACCGTTCCTTGGAAGTGATCAGCGAAGCTTCTGAGCTTTTCAACGTCGCGAGAGTCCTGCAGCTCCTCCCAGAGGAGTGCTGGTGTCACAGCCTCTGGTCTTCTGTGGGAGATTGCCGGCCTGGCTTCGTCAGCCGATGTCTGAACTCGTTCGGCTCGTTGAGCTGTCCGAGAGGCGTCTGGTTGAGAGGGGTTGATCGCCACCCAGCGGCGCAGTTTCGCTGCTATGGACTGAAGCGTTTGATGCCAACCCAAGTGCTTGTCTTGGTCGCCCAGATCGGTGAGGTCCGAGAAGTTTACATGTATGAACTCGCCCAAGTTCTCTCGTATGAATGGCTCGAGCATTATCGGTACCAGTGTATCGATCTCAAGAGCGAGGGAGCATTCTAGGCGACACCAAGTGCTCGCGAGGCTGCGCTTGGTCCAGCATCCAACGACGCTCTTTGAATTGCGCACCGCATCTGCGAGTCGTTGTGGAAACGGCGCGCCCGTCTCAACGTCAAAAACATCCACGAAAACGTCGAGGCCAAGCCTTCGCAGCCTTGCGATGATCGGTTCGGCGAGCGCTTTGTCGGCCCGCGCGTAAGATATGAAAACGTCGCTCATTCCGCCCCAAATGGCTGCGTCCCAATGTGCCATCTACTTGGGGGTCTTGCCGCCAACAAGCGAGTTTGCTACATCGCCGCCCGCCTGCCAAGGAGCGTTGCGACGGCTTTCACGCCGCCAGGCTTGGTGGGCTTTCCAATTGGAAAAACGACGCTCGCGAGCTTTTTAAAAGGAGCGCGCGATGGGCGCTGACTATGTCGTAAAGGACCTTTCGTTGGCCGAATGGGGCCGCAAGGAAATC
>CAYRHK010000209.1:0-4819 GCA_964423825.1 uncultured Terricaulis sp.
CGGAGGCGGAGGCGGAGGGGGCGGCGGAGGCGGCGGGGGCGGCGGCGCAGCGACGGCGAGGTCGTAGCGCAGGCCGATGGTCACCGCTTGGTGCGTGTACTCGCCGTCGTAGGTGAGGCGGCCGGTGTCGAACTCGAGATCGTCGGCGCGGAAGTAGCGATAGCCGAGGTCGAGCGTCCAGCGGTCGTCGATTTCGTAGCCGAGGCCGACGAGGCCTTGATAAGCCGTGCTGCTGTCGTCGATGTCTTCGACGTCAACGGACGCCATGCCAACGCCGATGCCGACATAGGGCTGCCAGCGGCCGCCGCGGTTGAAGTCGTAGAACAAGTTGATCATGCCGGAAGTGGCTTCGACTTCCGAGCTTGAGCTTTCGCTCATGTCGTCGCCGAACTCGTTGGTGCGGAACGCCACTTCGCCTTCAAGGCGGAAGCCGTTCTCGAACGCGTATCCGGTTCCGATCGCGCCCATCCAGCCATTGTCGAGGCTGAAGGAATCTTCCGAAGAATAATAATCAGAACTCGATTTGCCGATTGATACGTCTTCGTATTGGTAATTGGCGCTGACGTCCAACTCGGCGTCGACGCTGTAACCAACGTCGCCGCGTAGATACCAACCGTCTTGGGCTTGAGCGCCGCTGGCCATGCCGGCCATCAACGCCGCAAGCGCAAGCGTGCTAAGCAATTTGCGCATTTTGCTGTCTCCACCAGGCCAAATTTCAGCCCTGCGGCGTTCTTCTATGCCTTTGTCGAAGCAGCGCCAAATACAAGGTCTTTTCAGGCGAATTTGCTCGCCTGCCTTGGCTGGTCGCACGCTCAGGTGGTGTACAGGACGATCTTGCCCGCGTGCGCGCCAGACTGCATGCGCGCGTGCGCCGCTTCGGCTTGATCGAGTGGGAACGTCGTGTCGATCACGGGCTTAACCCTACCGTCAACGAGCCACGGCCAAACGACGCGCTCCAGTTCGTGCGCTAAACGGGACTTCTCCTCGGTCGCGCGTGAGCGCAGCGTCGAGCCGGTGATTGTCAAGCGCTTCAGCATTAGGCGCATCAGGTTTAGCTCTGCTTGTGGACCTTGCAGGAACGCAATCATCACCAACCGACCGCGCTCATTCATAACGTTGAGGTTTTTCTGGACGTAGGGGCCGCCAATCATGTCGAGGATCACGTCGGCGCCGCCCGCGTCCCGGATGACGTCTTCGAAGTCCTCTGCGCGATAGTTTATGGCGCGCTCAGCGCCCAAGGTTTCGCAGAGCGCGCATTTCGCTGCGTCACCGGCGGTGGCGAAGACGCGCGCGCCACAGGCTTTGGCCATCTGAATCGCGGTCGTGCCGATCCCGGAGGCGCCGCCATGAACCAGAAATGTCTGGCCGGCCTGAAGCGCGCCATCCTCGAAGACGTTGGTCCATACGGTGAACGCTGCTTCAGGAACCGCCGCGGCCTCAATGGCGGTGAGTCCATCGGGGATGGGCAGCGCCGCGCCAGCGTGTGCGATAGCGTATTCTGCATAGCCGCCACCGCCGAGCAGCGCGGCGACCTGGTCGCCTGCCCCCCAGCGTTCGACGCCCGCCCCGACCGCCGCGACTTCGCCAGCGACCTCCAGACCGAGGGTGTCGGGGGCGCCGGGCGGCGGGGGATAGAGACCCGCACGTTGGAATAGGTCGGGGCGGTTCACGCCAGCGGCGGCGACCCTGATGAGGATCTCGCCCGCGCCCGGCGTCGGCGTCGGCGCTTGTTCAAGGCGAAGCGGGGCCGCCGGCGCGTGCACGATGCGGCGCATGGTGGAAGGAATGGTCAAGGCAGAGGTCCCTTAAACTGGCGGAGATTTCGCGTTAGCATAATTCCTGGAGGTTGGATCCATGAGCGACGACGATCCGTTTGCGCCGATCAAGAAGGCCATGCCGCTAGAGGCGCAATTGGAAGCCGCCTCAATCGACGAGTTGGAGGCGCGGATCGAGCGGTTAAAGCGAGAGATCGCCGCGTGCGAAGCGGCGATTGTCGCCAAGCAAGCGCAGCGGGCCGCGGCGGAGTCGGTGTTCGGCGGGCGCTCGTGATGAGGTCCGGCCCGGCGCTTGCGAGCACAATCTGATTATGACCGATACGAACCAGCCTTCCCCTTTGAAGGGGCCTTTGGACACAGGGCGCGCGCTTGAATTCGCCCGATCCGAGGTGTTTGAGCGCACTTTCAAGGAGGGCATGGGCCTCGTTGAAGAGGCCGCCGCTTACCTTGATGGGCCAGGACGCGCGGCCTCCAAGCGGCTCTCGCGCGCCGCCGCCTTGGCATACGCCGGCGAGAGCATGCGACTGACCACGCGCCTGATGCAGGTGGCGTCATGGTTGTTGGTGCAGCGCGCGCTGCGTGATGGTGAAATTCCGATCGCCGAGGCGTCGAGCGAGAAGTACCGGCTGATCGCGCGCGAAACGCCGGCCGGCGCTAGTTTTGCTGGCTCTGGCGATTTGCCGGAGGCGCTGAAGGCGCTGATCATTCGCGGCGAAGCCATTCATGAGCGCGTGCGGCGCTTGGATGAAACCATGTTTCAGGACAGCGGCGCCGCCAATCCGGTTTCGGAGCAGATGGCGAAGTTGCGCGATGTGTTTGGACCTTGAGCGGCTACTCGCTCGCGGGCTGATAAATCAGAAAATAGTCGTTGAAGTCCTCAGCGCGCATGCGTGCTGAAATCTGAGCAACTGCCGCCGCAAAGGCTTGGCCATCCACGGGAACGTCGCATTCCTCGGGGGCGGGGCATGGAGCGGAAAGCGGAACAGCGACAGTTCCTTCCGCACGGTTCACGGGAATGCTCTCCGCGATAGCCAATACGCAGGTGTCGCCTTGACAGCGACGCTCGGCGAGCGTGGCCATGAGTTGGCGGCGGCCGTCGTCATTAACGTAGTTGTATTCCATCACGTAGCGATCCCGGTTGCCGGGAATGGCGTACAAAGAGCGGGAATCTGAAATGAGCTGCGGCGGCACCCCGAGCGAACCCGCCGCCGGCGCGAGACGGAAATCTTGGCCCTCGCGCACCACCGTCAACCCAACAAATGGCGGCAGGATGGTCAGGTCCGGGGGCGTCAGCGCCGACAGGGCGGACGATTTTGCGTACTCAGCCGTCAGGATGTAGCTGACCCCGCGCGGCGCGGCGTCGGTCAGTTCAAGCAAACCGCGCATGGAACGGTCGATGGGTTCGCCGAGTTGGAACGAGCATGCGGACAGGGCGGCGAGTGCAGACAGCGCTGCTAGCGCCTTGTGAAAGGGCCTCATTGAGGTTGCTCCATTCCGGCAGCGGCGCGCTCGAGCCAACGGCGAGCGTCGTCGTACGAGAAGTTCGAGGGCGCACAGCTGGTGACGATCAATGTCGCCATCAGCGCCATCGCCGGGCGATAGCCGCGCTCGCCCAGCGCTTCGATCCGGCGCCATTGCGCGGAGTCTACCCGATCGGCGCCCCCGTCTTCGCCCTCGCATTCGATGTCGCGCGTCGCGGCGTAGAATTCCGCGGGTGCGTAGCCCTGCGCGACCGCTGCGGCGAGCAATGCACTCGGCGACCGGCTCTCAACGTCGTCGCCCACGCCGATCGTCGCGTCGTCGGCGCTGGCGTCGGTCGCCAGACGGAACTGGGCGGCGGCCAATCCAGCGGCGCTGGCTCTGGCGCGGAGCGAGGCTTCGATAAATTCGCACAACGACATTTGTGCGACGGCGTCGAATGCCGCAACGGTTTCGGCCGCCTGCGTAGGCGCGGCTTGCTCTGGATAAGCCGTAGCAAATCGTTCGCGCGCCCAGGCCCACACAGGCTGTTCGGCGGCGGAGGGCGGCGGGGTCGAGGGGGGCGCGTCTCCGGTCGAGGCGTAGACGCACATTGGCAAGTCGAGCTCGGCCAGCAGATACGCGGCGCGCGGATCGTCGTCGGCGAGCGCTGCCTCTGACAAGACCGCGATCGCGGCGGTACGCATCTCGGGTGTGGGTTTTTGCTCGATGTCCATGCCGTCGAGAAGAACGACTGCTTCCAGGTTTCCTGCCGACGCTGCCGCGTGCAAGGCGTCACCTAACTCGCGCGGCACGCCCGACATTGGCGCGGGCGTCGCCGCCGCCAGCGCGCGCGCGTAGTTGAAGCGGATGCGCGCGGAGTTGGGCCGCGCCGCCAGCGCTTCGCGGCAGGCGTTGAGCGCTGCACCGGGCTGGATCATGCCGAACGGAACGCCGGGGCCAGCACCGGGATCGAGTGCGAGCTCAGAACCAGCGAGGCGGTCGCACTGGCGTATAGCTTGCTGACCTTCCCACGCGCGCCAGCCAAAGAAGCCGCCGACGCCGAGGACAGCGAAGACGATCAGAAATGATGCGATCAACAATCGCCGTTTGCGGCGGGGGGCCACACCAACTCGCGGCGCGCTTGTGAGCGGGGCGCCGCGCACCGCCTCCGCGACCGAGCGGATCGCTTGTTCAGGATTGGCGTTGAAATCGACCCATTGCTTGCCTTGCAGCAAGTATTCGAGCGGGCCTTCGACATTGGTGCTGTCGACGCGCACCGGGTAGACGGTCTTGTTGCGCTCGTCGGCGTAACCGACCTCACGCGCGACGTGTTCGCTTTCGCTGGCCTTGCGCGAGTAGACCAGCAGAAACGCGTCGGTCTCGCGAATGCCGCGTAGGATTTCGTTGCGATAGTCGGCGCCAGCGCGGATGTCGCGCGGCGCGATCCAGCAGGTGAGGCCCACGCCTTCGAGCGCTGCGCACATCTGGCGCGCGACCGCCGCGTCGTCGCTGGCGTGAGAGATGAAGATCGATTGCGCCATGGCCCGCCCCGCCTGAGCTATGGGCAAGACCTAACCACGATG
>CAYRHK010000210.1:0-4804 GCA_964423825.1 uncultured Terricaulis sp.
AAAACCGCGCGCAAGCGATGCTGATGCTGCGCACCAAACTCTACGACGCCGAGCGCGAGCGCCAGGCGCGTGAACGCGCCGCGGAGCGCAAGGGCCAAGTCGGCTCCGGCGATCGCAGCGAACGCATCCGCACCTACAATTTCCCGCAAGGACGCGTGACCGATCATCGCATCAACCTGACTGTCTATAATCTGCCTGAAGTGATCGACGGCTCCGGCCTGGATCCGCTCCTCGACGCGCTCGCCGCTGAGGACCAAGCCCGCAAGCTCGCGGCACTGGAAGAAGAGTGAACTACACCCTCGTCACGTTGTGGACCCACGTACGCAAGCGCTTGGAAACCGCCGGCGTTGAGAGCCCGGTGCTGGATGCACGCTTGTTGGTAGAAGCCGGGGCAGGCGTTGCGCGGCTCGACATCGTCACCGATCCCCGCCGCGAACTAAGTGATGCGCAGGTGGACGCCGTGCTTGCGTTGTGTGCTCGACGCGAAGATCGAGAGCCGATCAGCCATATTTTGGGGCGCCGGGCGTTCTGGACGCTCGATCTCATCGTCAATCGTCATGTTCTGACGCCGCGCCCTGAAACCGAACATGTTGTCGAAGCGGCTCTATCGGCGATGTCCGTGGAGGCGCCCCTTCAGGTTCTCGACTTGGGGGTAGGGTCGGGCGCCATCTTGCTGGCCATACTCGCCGAGCGGCCAAACGCGCGGGGAGTGGGCCTCGATGTCAGCCCCGAGGCGCTGGAAGTGGCGCGCACCAATGCAGAGAATCAAGGACAGTTGGACCGCGTCCGACTCGTAAGGGGAAATTGGCTGGCGCCCCTGGATCAGACTTTCGACATTATCGTTAGCAATCCGCCTTACATTCCCCGCGACAAGGTCGACCAACTCGCGCCCGAGGTCTCGCGATACGAGCCCAGGCTCGCGCTTGATGGGGGTATCGATGGACTGGATGCCTACCGCCACCTATTTGCCGCAGCGCCCAATCTGCTTGCACCAAGCGGGTTTTTCGCTTTTGAGGTGGGACGCGGCCAAGCCAAGTCAGTGGTGATGCTCGCCCGTGAGGCGGGTTTTCACAATGTGGAAGTCCGAAAAGACTTGGCTGGCGTGGATCGGGTGGTGAGTGGCCGGGTGGCCTGAAAAAGCGCTTGGCCAATTGCGCGCGGCGCATTATTTTACCCGTGGAATCAGCGACGGGTAGCGGGCGGGATAGGCTGCCATGTCGGACTGTCGGGCAACAGGGTTGCCGCTCCTCCTCGGCATGAGGCACAGACCAGGACTGAAGGCCAGGAACGGAAGGCCAGTAAGCTTGTAGATCAAGGCGCGCTCCAGCGTGGACTGCCGCCGCAAGAGGTCCGGGTGACGGACAACACAATCGGAAGCAACAATGGTGCGTTTTATATGAAGCGTCAGCGAGGCCGCGGCCGCAGGCCGGGCGGCGGACATCAGCAGCACAACAACCACGGCAATCCTAACCGTCCAATGGAAAGCAACGGCCCGGACAACACGAAAGTCCGTGGTCCAGCCGCTGTCGTGTACGAGCGATATCAGCAATATGCGCGCGATGCCGCTTCATCGGGCGACCGTGTGTTGAGCGAGAATTATCTGCAGCATGCGGATCACTATTTCCGACTGATGCGCACTTTGCAGCCAGCGGCTCCGCCGCCAATTGAACGCTTCGAGGCGGACGCCGAGTTCTCCGATTTTCAAGGCGAAGAGGAAGTCGCCCGCAGCGACGCACCGACCGAGGGCGCGCGCGCAGGCCAGAGCGAATATGGCGGCGAAGATCCCGCGTCGGCGGCTGAACAACCTCGTGGCGATGGCGACTTCAGACGCCGCCGCGGTAGGCGCAATCGCTTCCGTCCGGGTAGCGACAGTGGCGCCGAAGGCGCCGCAGAAGAGTCTGGCCAGGACGACAACGTAGAACGCTCTGGCCGGGCTGATCGCGAGCGTCCTGAAAGAGGAGACCGTCCCGAACGTGGCGACCGCGGTGAACGCCCCGAGCGCCGGGAACGTGCTGCGCGCGAACGCGACGAGACGCAGACGCAAGAGGGGTTCTCGAACGGACCTCGCCCTGCGTTCCTAGGTTCGGACTAGCAGCCAGGCTTCGCCTAACGCTTGCTGGCGGGCGGCCGTGGCGGCGCCGCCAAGCGCCGTTCGAGATAAGCGCGCGCATGGGCTTCAACTGCCGCCAAGTGATCTTCGCCCGGGTCGCGGCCGCGAAAGAAATGGTCCGCGCCATCGATAACGGCGCCGTCGACTTTGATGTTCTTCTGAGTGCGGATCCGGCCGATGACCCGCTCCATATCGCTCGCGGTGGTAACGCTATCGCGCGTACCGTAGATTATGACGCCTGACGCAGGGCACGGCGCCAAGAAGGACAGATCATAGTGATTGGCCGGAGGCGCCACGGCTACGAAGCCGTCGATCTCGGGCCGCCTCATGAGCAACTGAAGGCCGATCCAGGCGCCGAACGAGTAACCGCCCACCCAGCATTGCTCGGCGTTAGGGTTCATGCCCTGCAGATAATCGAGTGCAGACGCGGCATCAGAGAGTTCACCCATGCCGTTATCGAAAATACCCTGGCTCCGCCCGATGCCGCGAAAATTAAAACGCAGCACCCCAAAGCCGAAGTCGCAAAAAAGCTTATAGAGTTGAACGGTGACGCGATCTTGCATCGAGCCCCCGGCGCGGGGGTGGCCGTGTAGGATCAGCGCGATCGGCGCACCCTCCTTCGGCGGCTCGCTGTAACGGCCCTCAACGCGCCCTGCGGCGCCGGGAAAAATCACTTCTGGCATCGGCTTGACCCCGGCCGTCATCGCGGCCAATTCTTGACTAAAATACTAGGACATCCTAATTCCAGCGCCAGGCGCCGCTACTGGATCGCCCCAGAGGGGGCGCCTTCTAGCACATGCATTTGCACGCGCGCGAGCGCGAAGAGCGGACGAGAGCCATGCGACTGACTTCAAGAGGCCGCTACGCTGTGATGGCGATGGCTGACTTGGCGCTCCATGGCGCCGGTCAGCAGGCGGTGCCGCTGCAGGCAGTGGCCGAACGCCAGGAGATATCGCTCTCATACCTTGAGCAGCTGTTCGCAGCGATGCGGCGCGCCGGCTTGGTGACGGGAGTGCGCGGGCCCGGCGGCGGTTATAGGCTGGCGCGGGCGGCCAACGAAACTACCGTCGCGGCAATCATTGCCGCCGTAAACGAGCCGATCAAGGCGACGCGATGCGATGAAAGTTCGGCAAAGAGTTGCCTCGGCAAGCGCGGGCGCTGCATAGCGCATGGGTTGTGGGCCGAGATGGGCGCACGCGTCGAGGCGTTCCTTGCGTCAGTCACCCTTGCCGACGTGTTGGCGCAGCGCTTCGACGGCGACGCACGCGTTGCGGCGGAATGACCATGCACAAAAGGGCGATTTACTGCGACTACAATGCGGGTGCGCCCGTACGTCCCGAAGCCGCCGTGGCGATGGCGCGAGCGCTAGCAGTGGGCGGCAACGCCTCGTCCGTTCACAGCTTCGGCCGGCGCGCACGCGCCTTGATCGAAGAGGCGCGCGAGATCGTGGCCGGCGCCCTAGCGGCGCGTCCGGAGAACGTCGTGTTCACTTCTGGAGCAACCGAGGCCGCGCATCTCGCGATGGCGACCGCTGGAGCGGCGTCTTGCATTGTGAGCGCCGTCGAGCACGATTGCATATCCGCGCACGCACCGCGCATTTTCGCACATCATGTCGTCGCCGCAGTAGATGCCGCCGGCATCATCGACATCGCAGCGCTGGACTTGGCTCTGCGGGCGCAGCCAAAGCCGGCGCTGGTTTGCGTTCAGGCCGCCAACAACGAAACCGGCGTTGTCCAACCGATCGCGAAGATCGCCGCGCTGTGTCGCGAACACGCCGCGTTGTTACTGGTGGACGCCGCGCAACCGTTCGGCCGTGTACCGGTCAGTATTGCCACGCTTGACGCGACCTACCTGATTGTTTCCTCACACAAGATCGGCGGTCCTCCCGGCGCGGGGGCGCTTGTGCTGGCGCCGGGGGCGCCCTTCGTGACGACGAGGTTCGGCGGCGGGCAAGAACGTGGCCGACGACCGGGTGGCGAGGGCATGCCGGCCATTGTTGGATTCGGCGTCGCGGTGGATTGGGCGCGGCGTGAACTGGACACCGAACCGCAACGATGGAGGGCGATGCGCGACCGCTTTGAATCGAACTTGCCAAAGGACACTGTGGTGTTTGGCGCGAACGTTGAGCGCCTGCCAAATACCTCCAACTTCGCAGTCCCTGGCATGACGGCGGAAACTGCAGTGATCGCGCTCGATCTCGAGGGCGTCGCTGTGAGCTCGGGTGCTGCATGTTCCTCAGGCAAGGTCCGGGTGAGCCGGGTGTTGTCGGCTATGGGCATTCCAGCCGATATCGCCAAGGCTGCCCTTCGTGTGAGCTTTGGGTACGCCTCGCACGGAAGCGACGTCGACGCGTTGCTGACCGCGATCGATACGATTAGGCGACGCAACGCACTCAGAGGAGCGGCATGATGGGTCCGCCTAAGGGAGCTATAGATCCAGGCGCCTTGGAGGCTGCGCGCGCGCTCGAAGCGGAGAAATACAGGCACGGTTTTGCAACGTCGCTCGAACAGGACATCGCGCCGCCGGGACTGAATGAAGCCGTGGTGCGCTTCATCTCGGCAAAAAAGGGCGAGCCAGAATGGATGCTTGAATGGCGCCTTGAGGCGTTCGCGAAGTGGCGAACAATGGAGGAGCCGACCTGGGCGTTGGTCCGTTACCCGCCGATCGACTATCAGGCGGCGAGCTACTACGCCG
>CAYRHK010000211.1:0-4683 GCA_964423825.1 uncultured Terricaulis sp.
CATGCGCATAAAGGCGGCGCTACGCGGCGACGAAACCGAAGAGCAGAAGGCGACTTTGCGTCGTCAGATCGGCTCGGACGTGGAGCAGAAGAAGCGCATCGCCCTCGACGCAGGCGGGCTCTACGTGCTTGGCACCGAACGGCACGAGAGCCGGCGCATCGACAACCAATTGCGCGGTCGTACCGGTCGCCAGGGCGACCCCGGCAAGTCCAAATTTTACATCTGCCTCGAAGACGATCTGTTGCGCATCTTTGCCGCCGATCGCTTGGACGCAATCATGCGAGGGCTCGGCATCCAGGAAGGCGAAGCGATCGTTCACCCATGGATGAACAAGGCGCTCGAGACCAGTCAGAAGCGCGTCGAGCAGCGCAACTTCGAGATCCGCAAGAACCTGCTCAAGTACGACGACGTCATCAACGATCAGCGCAAGGCGATCTTCGAACAGCGCATCGAGTTCATGCGCACGGCGGATGTGGCGCCGATCGTGCGCGACATGCGCCACGACGTTGTCGAGAAGCTGGTCTGGCGCCACATGCCGGAAAAGGCCTATCCTGAACAATGGAACACGCCTGAGTTAATCGTGGAGGCTGAAGAGATATTCGGCTTCAAAGTTCCGGTCGATGCTTGGGCCGCCGAGGAGGGCATCGCTCAGCAAGAGATCATCGAGCGCCTGACGCGCGAGGTCGATCAAGCATATGCGCAGAAGGCGGCGCTTCTTGGTCCTGAGCGCCTGCGTGCCGTCGAAAAGCAGGTGCTCCTGTCAGTGGTCGACATGCGTTGGCGCGAGCACCTCTCGCTGCTCGACCACCTGCGCTCGGTCATCCACTTGCGTGGTTATGCCCAGCGCGATCCTTTGAACGAGTTCAAAACCGAAGCGTTCACGCTGTTCGAGCGCATGCTGCTCGACTTGCGCACCACCATCACGCGCATGCTCCTGCGTCTGCAGATTGGCCAGGCCGAGGATCAGTTGCCGAAACCGGTGGCGCCGACCCGCACCTTCGAGATTCACCAAAATCCCGACACTGGCGAGAACGAGATGGCGCGCGGCGAGGCGCCGCCGCCGCTGGCGCCGGATGGCTTTGTGCGCGACGATCCGTCCACCTGGGGCAAGGTCAGCCGCAATGCACCGTGCCCGTGCGGCTCAGGCAAGAAGTTCAAGTATTGTCACGGGCAGCAGGAAGCGCAGAGCGCTTAAGGGCGCCCCGCCAATGTCGTGATCAACACGCGCCAGTGAGTGAGGCCGTTGTAGAAGCTCGAAACCGGCATGCGCTCGTTTAGGCCGTGGCTGAAATCGTCGCTGTCCTTGATGAAGGTTTCGCCGACGCCGTAGGTCGGGATGCCGGCGCTGCGAAAGAAGACGCCGTCAGTGGCGCCCGATGACATGCTCGGCGTGATCGGTACGCCCGGATAGTTCGCATGCACCGCGCGCGCCAACGCGTCGAGGACCTCGGCGCGTAAGGGCGAGGCCTCGCTCGACCAGTATTGCGGATCGAGCGTGGCGACTTCCACGCTCTCGCCTGCGAGCCGTTGCAACTGAGCTTGCACCTCCGCGATCGTAACGCCTGGGAATATGCGGCAATTCACAGTGGCGACGGCGCGTTGCGGCAGCGCGTTGTCGGCGTGACCGCCCTGCAGAAGCGTCGGCACGCAGGTCGTGCGGATTTGCCCGACGTGGTAGGGGCTGGCGGATAGTGTCGCTATGGCGCGGCGGTCGCGCGGATTACGCGCAAACCGCGTCATCGCCTGACCAATCGCGCCGCCAACTTGGGGTCCGAGCGCGCGCATCGATTCTATCGTGGTATCGTTCCACATCACCGGGAACTCGTAGCCGCGCAAGCGCGCTACCGCCTCGACTAGGTCGTAGATCGCGTTGTCGGCGCGAGGTTGTGATGAGTGCCCGCCCGGATTGCGCGCGGTCAGCGTATAGCTGGCGTAGGACTTTTCCGCAGTTTGCAGGCCATACGAGGTCGGGGCGCCTGTCGTTTCATCGAACGATCCAGCGCCGGCGTCGGAATTGAGCGCGAACTCGGCGTCGATCAGATCGCGGTGTTCCCCAAGCAGCATGCGCGCGGTGGCGCCCGTGGTTTCCTCATCTCCCGAAAACACGATGACGAGATCGCGCGTCGGAGTGAATCCCTGCGCGCGCAGCTGCAGGAACGTCGCCGTCAGCAGCGCAACGCCTGCCTTATTGTCGAGCGAACCACGACCATAGAAATAGCCGTTCTCTTCGACCAATGTGAACGGGTCGCGCTCCCAATCCTCACGTCGCGCCGTCACCACGTCCATGTGCGCGAGAAACAAGATTGGCCTCCCGCCAGAGCCGTCGCCGCGATAGCGCACGACCAGAGCTGCGGTGTGCTCGAACGGAATGACGTGCACGTCCTCGGCCGCGAACCCTCCTGCCACGAACGCATCCGCTAGATACCGCGCCATTTCTGGCGTCTGCCGGCCCTCCACCGAGGTGTCGTAGGCGATCACGCGCGCATAGATTTCGCGCGCCTGGGCGCGGTCGGCGTCGCTTGGCGCTTGCGCCGCGGCTGCGCTTGCGATCGCGATAAGGACAAGTGCGGCGAGGGTGGCGGCGAAACGAGTGAACATCTATCGGCCCTTGTTGAACGGCGTGAGTTTCTTACCCCCTCCCATCCTCCCTTCTTTCAGGGGAGGAGTCCTGTAGCGCCAGTCTGCTCCTCCCCCTGAAACGGGGAGGATGGGAGGGGTAAAAGTGAGACCAGCTTTGAACAAGCCCTTAGCGCTTTGGCAAGACTTCGCCGCCCAATGAAGTCAGATGACACCCCGCCTAATCCTTGGCGTTGACCCCGGCCTCAACCGCTGCGGCTGGGGCCTGATCCTGAGCGAGGGCGCGCGTCTCAGTCATGTCGCCCACGGCGTCATTAAGCCGCCAGCGCAACAACAGCTGGCTTCGCGCCTCCATGACGTCTTCGAGGGCCTGCGCGCCGTGATCGCCGAACACGCCCCCCATGAGGCCGCGGTCGAGGAGACCTACGTCAACTCCAACGCACGAGCAGCACTGGCGCTGGGGCAGGCGCGCGGCGTCGCGATGGCGGCCGCTGCGAGCGGCGATTTGATCGTCGCTGAGTATGCCCCCGCCACAATAAAGAAGGCCGTAGTCGGCACAGGCAGCGCCGACAAATCCCAGATCGCTTTCATGGTCCGGCGCCTGCTGCCGACTGCGGGTGATGTCAGCGCTGACGCCGCCGATGCCCTTGCAGTTGCGGTGTGCCACGCCGCCTATGGCGGCTTGGCGCGCCGGACGTCGCGAAGTCTCTAGGCTGTCGCCAGATCTGGCGGCGCTGCTGCGACGATCGGCTCCTCGTCCGCTGCGAGTTCATAGGCCGCCGAACAGCGCGCGCAAAACGCCACGTCGCCGGCAATGGTTCGAAAGCATGAGCGGCGTCGCTGCAGCGGCGTCGCGCACACAGGGCAGGGCTCGCCTATTCGCCGCTCATGCATTTGCGCTCTCCGATCATGACGTTAACGCAACAATGCTGAACGAAACCTTTCGGTCTCGTTCAGGCTATACGTGGTGCGTCGACAATGGATGCGGAAACCGAGCTATTTTTTCTTCTTCGATTTGGCGCGTGTGGGTTTCGGCGCCGCCAGCGCGTGCGCGGCCTTTAGCGCCGACAACAACGCTACTTCGTCGACAGCCTTGAGGTCGCAGCGCGTGGCGCCCATGCGACCCCATCCGCCGGGCACGGGCGAGAACGCCTCCGGCGCCTGCTCGCAAAAGAATTCCTGCGTCGCCGCATCGAACATCAGGTTGATGTCGCTGCCCGCATTGGCGAGCGTCGCGAAGATTTTGCGCGGCGTGCGGAAAGCGGCGCGGTCGAAGTGCGGCGCTTCGCTGGCGCCTTCGAGCGCAAGCGCAAGCTTGCGGGCGCGGTCGGGAGTGACTGCCATACGCCTCATCCTATGACGGCTAGCGCGGTTAGCGCGCCATTCACACATAAGCACTAGCGTCTTGTCATGACTATCGAGCGCATCCTCGTCGTCGACGATCAAGACTCGATGAGAATGCTCTTGTGTTCCGCGTTGCGCGCGCTCGGCTACCCCGACATTCTAACCGCCCCCAATGGCGCGGAGGCTTTGAAAATCTTGCGCGGTCGCGCGATCGACCTGGTCCTTCTTGATGTCGAGATGCCAGTCATGGGCGGCTTCGAGATGCTGACGGAAGTTCGAACCGATCCTAAGTTGCGCGACACCCCCGTCATCATGGTCACCGCGCGCGCCGATGCAGGCTTCGTGCAAGCGATTCAACCGCTCGGCGTACGCGGCTATTTAGTGAAGCCGGTAACCGCGGCCGCGCTGCGCGCCTGTATGGCGCGTGTGGCGGCCTAGCCCGTCACGCGGTTCATCACCAGATCATCCACGACGCTGGGATCGGCGAGCGTCGAGGTATCGCCCAGATTGGAAAGCTCGTTCTCGGCGATCTTGCGCAGGATGCGGCGCATGATCTTGCCGGAGCGCGTTTTGGGCAGCCCCGGCGCGAACTGGATCACGTCGGGCTTCGCTATGGCGCTGATCTCGTGGCTAACCCAGCGCTTCAACTCATCCACCAAAGCGTCGTCGCCGGCTTCGCCGACATTCAACGTCACGTACGCGTAGATGCCTTGGCCCTTGATGTCGTGCGGCATGCCGACGACGGCGGCTTCCGCCACTTTC
>CAYRHK010000212.1:0-4656 GCA_964423825.1 uncultured Terricaulis sp.
GCAAGACCTACGAGGAAGCGGCCCGCCGCAAGGGCAACACCGCCGAAAATCTCATCGGCCTTCTGGAAAGCCGCCTCGACGCTGTCGTCTATCGCGCCAAGTTCGCGCCGACGGTGTTCTCGGCGCGCCAGTTCGTGAACCACGGCCACGTCAAGGTGAACGGCCGCCGCGTCACCATCCCGTCCTTCCAAGTGAAAGCCGGCGATCTCCTCGAAGTGCGCGACAAAGCCAAGTCGATGGCGATCGTGCTGGAAGCGCTGCAAAGCCAGGAGCGCGACACGCCCGAATATATCGAGGTCGACGCCAAGGCGATGGCCGCGCGCTTCGCCCGCGTGCCGCAACTCGCGGACGTGCCGTACCCGGTGCAGATGGAGCCGAACCTGGTGGTCGAGTACTACGCCAGCTGATCTTTGCGGTTCGCCGCGATTGAGAAGGCCCTCCGTTGTGGAGGGCCTTTTTCATGTAAGATGGCGCGATGACCAAGACCACGAAGGACATCGACGCCGCCATACTCATCGAGCCCGCGACCAAGGCGCCGCTCAAGGGTCGCGATCCCGCGGGCGATCAACTGTTCCCTGATCGCGAAGCAGCCGAGGCCGCGACCGTAGAGAACGCCAAGGCCATCGATAAGCTCCAGGATAAGCTCTGGGCGGAGCGCATGCGCGCGCTGGTGGTCGTGCTGCAGGGCATCGATACGTCCGGCAAAGACGGCGCCGTCCGCGGCGTCTTCAATCAGTGCGGGCCGCTTGGCGTGCAGGTAACGGCGTTCGGACGGCCCAGCGAGGAGGAACTCGCGCACGACTACCTCTGGCGCGTTCACGCCGCTGTGCCGAAGAAGGGGATGATCGGCGTCTTTAACCGCTCGCATTACGAAGACGTGCTGGTGGTCAAAGTGCGCAAGCTGGCGCCTGCGGACGTTGTTGAGCAACGCTACGAACAGATCAACGCCTTCGAAAAGCACCTGACCGAAAACGGGGTCGTCGTCCTCAAATTTATGCTGCACATATCCAAGGAAGAGCAGCGCCAGCGTTTGCAGGAGCGTCTCGACGAGCCCGCCAAGAACTGGAAGTTCAATCCTGGCGATCTCGAAGACCGCGCGCTCTGGGATCAGTACCAGAAAGCCTACGAGACGATGCTCTCGCGCTGCTCGACCGAACACGCGCCGTGGCGCGTCGTGCCCGCCGACAAGAAGTGGCGGCGCAACGCCATCATCTCGTCTGTTGTCCGCGGAACGCTCGAGGCCATGGACCCTAAATACCCTAGGCCGGACTGGAGCCCGTCAGACATCAAGATCACTTAGCTGCGGGGGCGTCCCCGTCCTGTTTGATAATACCGAGTGAAAGCACGCGTTTCAGCGCTTCGTCTGGCGGGATCGCCAGCGGCTTTAAGGTGGCGCGATCGAGATACAGCAGAAAGCCGGACGTCGGGATTGGCGCCTGCGGCACGTATACCGCGACGAGGTCAACGCCGATATCGCGCGCGACTTCGCTAGTGTCTTCATTGGTGATGAAGCCGATGGCCCAAGCCCCGGGCTTTGGAAATTCGACCAGCACCGCCTGTTTGAACGAGGTGCGCTCGGGCGCGGCGACCTGTTTGAATACTTGCTTGGCGCCGCCATAGATCGAACGCACGAAGGGCAGGTTTGCGATCACACGATCCGCGGTCGCCACGATCCAGCGACCGAACAGGTTGGCCGCCAGCGCGCCGACTAGCGTCAGCGCGACAAGCGCGATGACGACGCCTGCGCCGGGGATGCTCTCGGCAAGCGGCTGAAACCGCTCCGGCACGAGCGGGACGACATTTTTGTCGATGAAGCTCACTACCATCCAGATCACCCAGCCGGTGACCACGAACGGCAGCACAAGCGCTACGCCGGCGAGGAACGAATTGCGGAGCCAGGCGATCAGCTGGAATTTTTTGGGAGCGCTCATGGCGCGCTGATCTAGGCCATTCACCGGCGCTGCGGAAGCGCTCTAGCGATCACGAGATGTGCTCCCTACGTCAAACGACATGTTTGGTCGCAAAGCTGCTTTCGCCGAAGCTCCGACGCGTCACGGCCGACGCGACGACTTTTCGGAAACCGTGGTCCGAGTTGTCGAGACCATCGGCCCCGCGGTAATTGGCCTGCGCCGCACCAGCAGGGCGCGTGATCTCTACGATGGCGCCGGTTCCGGCGTGATCATTTCTCCTGACGGCTATGCCCTCACGAACAACCACGTCGTCCATGGCGCCGGGCGTCTGGAAGCCGTTCTCGAGGATGGCAGCGTCGTGGCGGCCGAGCTTGTCGGCGCCGACCCCGACACGGATCTGGCGTTGTTGCGACTGCAAGGTCGCGGTCACGCCGCTGCCGAACTGGGTGACTCGAGCGCATTGAAGGTAGGCGAACTGTCTATCGCCATCGGCAACCCCTTGGGTTTGCAGGCGACGGTCACGGTCGGCGTTATTTCGGCGCTTCGCCGCACCTTGCGCGGCGACAGCGGGCGGTTGATTGAAGATGTGATCCAGACGGACGCCGCTCTCAATCCTGGCAACTCCGGCGGCGCCTTGGTGGACGGCCGTGGCGCCGTCGTCGGGATCAACACCGCCATTATCGGCGGCGCGCAGGGGCTGTGCTTTGCGGTGCCCAGTAACACCGCCAAAGCCATCGTGCCTGACCTCATGCGCCATGGCCGCGTCGCGCGCGGCTGGTTTGGCATTGCCGGCCAGACGCAACAATTGTCACGCCCGCTCGTGCGCCGCCTTCATCTCGATGGTGAAAGCGGCGTGCTGGTGGCCGCTGTCAGCGACGGGGGGCCAGCACACCGCGCCGGTGTTCGTGTCGGCGACGTGGTGCTCAAGCTCGATGGGCGCCCGACGCCATCAGTCGACGCGCTGCACAAGATATTGTCTCATGAAAGTGTGGGCAGAAAGGTCAGTCTCCGCGTGCTGCGCGACGGCGGCGTGTTGCAGCTTGACCTGCAAGTCAGCGCTCGCCCCGAAGAGCGCCGCAGCGCTTAACCTTCGCCGACGCCCTTTTCGGCAAGCAGCGCCTTGAGTTCGCCAGTTTGGAACATCTCGCGCACAATATCGCAGCCGCCCACGAACTCCCCCTTCACGTAGAGCTGCGGGATTGTGGGCCAATCCGAGAACTCCTTGATTCCCTCACGGATAGCCTCGTCCGCGAGGACGTTCACGTCACGGAATGCCACGCCCATGTGATCGAGAATGCGCACCACCTGGTTCGAGAAACCGCACATCGGTTGCTCGGCGGTGCCCTTCATGAACAGCACCACGTCATCGCCGGCAATAGTCTCCCGGATTGCGTCCTGAACGTTTGTCATCTCTGCCTCTCGCCCCGCAAGTAGGGGTGCGCCGCGCCGCCATCAAGCGTTCTTGGGCCCTGTCTTGAGCGCCAAGGCGTGCAAGGCGCCCCCCATGCGGCCCTTGAGGGCGGCGTAAACCATTTGGTGCTGCGCGACCCGGGATTGGCCGCGAAAGCTCTCGTCACTGATGGAAGCGCGGTAGTGATCGCCGTCGCCGGCGAGGTCCTCGATAACTATGTCCGCGTCGGGAAACGCCTCGCGGAGCAGCGTTTCCAGTTCATCGGCCCCGATCGCCATGCTGTCTCCTCCCGCGCCCCATACCGTTCCAGCGCGCGGCTGCCCAGAGGTGACGATCACGAAAGTTTTGGTTGCTGTCCGCCATCGGTCCAGGGCATCACCATAGGCGATCAGGGGCGGCCGTCGAAATCCGGTCGCCCACTGCGCGGGAGACGTTGACAAGAAGACTATTTCCGAAAATTTAGGGGGTAGCGTCGACACCCGCTTGGCACAAGAAGACCGCTCCTAGCGGCAGGCCAGCGGCGGTGGGAGGAAGCCAGTCGTGGTCCGGGCGAGCGCCGGCCGCGACGTGGATGAGCCAATCGCCATCGCGCAAGAAAGCTTTGTGGGTCGCGCCGCCCAGGTGCGCTTCCCGTGTTGATCTTATTGGGCAGGCAAAAGGGCAGACAATGACGTTGATGAGTTCTCTGTTGAGTTTCGCGCAGTCGGGCGCCGCCACTACGGCTCCTGCAGCGCCCACCGCGCCGCCGGCGCCCACGATGTCGGACGCCGAACGCGAGGCGGCGCTCGAACGCTCCCAGGCGACCGCGAACGCTGACGCCGGCCACCAGGAGGTCAGCCTCTGGGATCTGGTGACCAAGCTCAACGAGGTCGAACTTGGCGTTATGATCATTCTGGGGCTGTGCGCGATCTATGCCATCGCGCTGCTGTTCGAGAAGATCTACGTGATGCGCAAGGCCGCCGGCCAGACCCGTGATTTCTTGTCTGCGTTCCGTAAAGCCAATTCGGTGGAAGAAGCCGAAGCCATTGTGCGCAAGCTGCCGGCTTCCGGCATTAAGTCGATGTTCGATGCAGGCATGGGCGAAGTCCGCCGCACTCAGGACCTCGGGCTGTACACCATGCGCGACGCGCGCGATCACACCATGCAGCGTGTGGCGTCTGCGATGCAGACCCGCCAGAATGAGCACCTGGAAGATCTCGGCTCCAGCATGACCTTCCTGGCCTCGATTGGCGCCAACGCGCCGTTTATCGGTCTTTTCGGTACGGTGTGGGGCATCATGGTGGCCTTCGTCGGCATCGCCGAAAGCCAAACCACTTCGCTCGCGGTTGTCGCTCC
>CAYRHK010000213.1:0-4626 GCA_964423825.1 uncultured Terricaulis sp.
ATTCAGACTGTCCGGGCAGTAATGAACCGGATCCTCCTTGCGCAGGCGCTCAAAGAACGGCCAGATCTTGTCGTCGCGAAAGCGCTCGCCGCGGCTCATATCGAGCGTGGACAAGTCTGTCGTCCACGCATCCTCATTGGGGTCGTAGTTGAAGACGTAATCCTCGTTGTGACGGGGGATGTAATCAGGATTGGCCATCGCAGCGCCTCTTCTTTCCTCACCAATCAGCAAATTCCGCCGCTCTTGTCACGGCGCCGTGACGTGAACGCGGCCATCGCCGACTTCAAAGTGCTGCGCACGAGC
This sequence comes from uncultured Terricaulis sp., assembly GCA_964423825.1. Taxonomy (GTDB): domain Bacteria; phylum Pseudomonadota; class Alphaproteobacteria; order Caulobacterales; family Aquidulcibacteraceae; genus Vitreimonas. The sequence goes on from CAYRHK010000213.1 coordinate 304, forward strand.
CCCGAAAGCGTCAAACAGGCTCTGATCCGTGCCGGTTAGCCACGCCTGACCCGGGTTTGCCAGAAGTTCATCGAACAGCGCCGCGCGGCGGGCAACGTCAAGGTGAGCCGCGGCTTCGTCGATCAGGATGAGCGAGGGCCCTGCGCCGGGATCGTCGGCGAGCGCGCGCGCCTGGGCCAGCACGACACCCACCAGCAGCGCCTTTTGCTCGCCAGTTGAGCATTGATCGGCCGGCATGTTCTTGGCCTCGTGGCGGGCCAGCAGGTCGCTGCGATGGGGGCCGTCGAGCGCGCGCCCCGCGCCGGCGTCGCGGCCGCGCATCTCGCGCAGCAGCCGTGCAAAGTCTTCCTCGACGTCGGCGCTCTTAGCGCCCTCAAGAAAGCGTGCCTCGAGCGCGCCTTCCAACGCCAAAATCGCTCTCGGGAATGCGCCCTCGGGGCGTGCGTCGATAGCTTCCTGCAAACGCGCCAAGGTCTCGACCCGCGCCGCCGCGATCGCCGCGCCGTGCGCCGACATCTCGCGTTCCAACGCCGAGAGCCAAGCGTCGTCGAACACGCGGTCGCTGAGCAGACGCTGGCGCTCGCGCATAGCGCGCTCGTAGGCCGCCGCAGCCTGGCCGTGCTCGGCGGCGCGTGCGAGCGTCAAGCGATCGAAGAAGCGGCGGCGGTCGCCTGCGGGCCCGGACCAAAGCCGATCCATCGCCGGCGTGAGCCAAGTCATGCGCGCAATGTCGGCTAACTCGCCAGGGGTCGCCGCCTGACCGTTCAGTCGCGCCACCCGTTTCACGCCGCCCTCCGGCGTGCGCTCGGCGCCGGCCCCTAACGTGTTTTCCTCCCCGTCGCGAACGAGACGCGCCGACACTGCCCACGGCTGCAAGCGGTCATCCTCGCTGACACGCGCAATCTCTGGCAACGAGGCGCTGCGCAGCCCCCGCCCCGGCGCCAGCATGGTCAGGGCCTCCAGGATGTTGGTTTTCCCGGCGCCGTTGGCGCCGAACAGGCAAACCGGCCGCTCGTCGACCGAAAGGTCGAGCGTTTCATAATTGCGAAAGCTCGCAAGCGTGAGGCGGGCGATGTGAATCACGGACCTATGTCTTGGCAGGCCGTTGGCGCGGCCTCAACGGTCAGGCAGGGGGATGGATTCGCTTTCGTCACCTGGCACGACGCCGAAGCGGCCGGCGTTCCAATCGCGTTTCGCCTGCTCTATGCGCTCCTTGCGCGAGGAGACAAAGTTCCACCAGATGTGGCGCGACCCGATGGCGGCGCCGCCGAGCAGCATGAAGCGCGCCGGCGTCAGCGCCGTGATGGTCATGGGATCGCCGGGGCGAAATACGAGCAGCCGCCCGGCATCGAAGCGATCGCCCGCAATCTCGATTTCTCCTTGTACAAGATAAAGCGCGCGTTCTTCATGAGCGGCGTCGAGCGGCAGCTTAGCGCCCTTTTCAAGTTTCGCGTCGGCGTAAAATAAACTCGAATAGGTTTCGATTGGCGAGCGAACGCCGCAAAGGCTGCCGGCGATGACGCGGACTTTCACGCCTGGTTCTGATAAAAGGGGAAGTTCCTCAACCCCATGGTGCTTGAAGAACGGCGCGCTTTCTTCATGCGAGTCCGGCAACGCGATCCATGACTGGACGCCGGCAAGCGGCGAACCCACGGCACGCAAGTCGGCAGCGGTGCGTTCCGAGTGTGCGATGCCGCTCCCCGCGTTCATCCAGTTGACGTCCCCCGGTCTGATCGCTTGCGCGGAGCCCAGTGTGTCGCGGTGAAATATCTCGCCCTCGAACAAGTAGGTGACCGTCGCCAAGCCGACATGAGGATGGGGACGCACGTCGAGACCGCGCCCGCGATCGAAGCGCGTGGGGCCAAACTCGTCCCAGAAGATGAATGGGCCAACCATGCGCTTCTCCACCGCCGGCAACGCGCGGCGGACCATGAAGTTGTCGCCGAGGTGGCGCGGTCTTGGAGAGATGACATGTTCGATTGGAGCTGCGCTCATGCGCAAACAGTACCGGTCGGCGTGGCGCCCGCCTAGTGGAATACTTGTTAACGCATCTAAGAGAGCGACCGTGGCACAATTGCTGGCCGCGCCAGACATATTGGAGACGAGACGAATGCCGGGGCTTTGGGCGAAAGCGACGAGGACAGCGCTCTTCGTTTCTGTTGGCGCAGTCATCACGATTGCTCTTGTCTATGCGCTCTTAGCGCGCGCAATGAACGACGATTATTGCCGTGCTATCTGGGATGGAACACCTTTCGGCCTTGCTCAACAAGGGTACGCGGATTGGACGGGCCGCTGGTTGGCGATGACTATACATGGCGCCGTGCTGCCGCGCCTCGACCTGCACGGTTCGCCGTATGCTGCGACGGCTCTGTGTTGGCTGACGTTGGTTTACGCCATCGCGTTCATGCTTGTTTCGGCGCTAATGCGAGCGCCGTTACGCACACGGCTTGGCCTCGCACTCATCGTCTCTGTTGCCTTTTGGGGCGGCGCGCCAGCGCTCGGCGAGCAAGTCTATTGGTTCACTGGCGCGGTCGAGAACCTCTTGTCCCTGGCCCTGGGCCTTGGATCCTTGCTTATCGTGGCGGCGCGCCGCGAAGGCACGGAGGCGCCTTGGATCAACACATTTCGGCTCGCCGCAGGCGCCGTGCTTGGGGTGATGACATGCGGCTTGCACGAGCTTGTCGGGGCGCTTTTGCTCGGAGCATTCATCTTGCTGCTCGTGCATGAGGCGAGAATGCGGCGCTGGCGCCGCTTCGGGGAGCTTGTCGCCGTCACTTGCGTGATCGCAGCGGGGCTTGCTTTCAATGTGCTGGCCCCAGGCAACGCCGCACGTCTGGGCCGGATTCCTGGCCGCTTTGACCTGCTTCACGCTATACGCGCAACGCTACTCGATCCGGAGACGTCGCCTTCCTCCTGGCTCTTCGACGCGCGCCTCTGGGCGCTAGTGGGCGTTGCATTGACCAGCGATTGGTGGGCAAAGGCGGCGGCGCAGTGGACGGACACGCCCGTGCTCGGATTCAGACAGCCAATAGCCAAGGCCGCGGCCGTTGCCGGCGTGGGTGTGGCGGCTTCGTATGCGGCTGTGTTTGTCGCGAGCTATCTGCTTGGCGCTACCACGCCCGGACGGGTTCTCGACGTGTGCTACGCGGTGCTGTTTGGGTCGGGACTATTCGCACTCGTCATGCTTGCGCCCCTCGTCAAGCCGAACCCGCCGCTCAACGCTTTTGCAATGGGGTGTCTCGCACTCGCACTCCTGACGGCGCCAAACACCATGAAGGGCTTGGCGGATTTGAGGCTACTCGCCTTCGAGTGGCGTCCGGCGCTCGAGCGACGCGACGAGCTGGCGCGGCAGGCAGCCATGACGACGCCGACACGGGAAGTCCTGCTGCCAACGATTTGGCATGGGCCAAGACTGTACCCCTGGTTCCCGTTGGCGGTCAGCGACGACGCTTGGAACGCTTGGCAAAACCGATGCTACGCGCGCTACATGGGGCTCCACGCGGTTCGATCAATGCCTGCTGAGCCAGACGCCTCAGAGTGACGCGCGCACCGTGCGCTAAGATCGCGGCGGCGGCGTTGGCATTTGCGCTGGTCTGGCGCCGGGCTTCGGCGTCGGCTTTGCGGTGGCTTCGTGCAATGAATGCCGCAGGAACGAAAGTACGCTGCCGCCCGTGATCATGCCGAGTGCATAAACGGCCAAAATCATGAAGCCCAACGGCGCTGTGACCTGCCACCCCAGGAACGAAAGCGTCGCGCTGGCCAAATTGCTGAGCGCGAACACCAGCAAGATCGCCACGAAAATGATGACGAGCGACAGATAGGCATAGCGCATCACGCTGCTTTCTTATCGCTCGCGCCGTTAAACAGGAAGTCGTTGCCGTCGAACGACACCGCGATGCGCGCTCCGTCCATGATCCGCCCTTCCAGTATGAGCCGCGCCAGCGGGTCCTGAACGTCCTTCTGGATCACGCGCTTCAAGGGCCGTGCGCCCCACGCCGGATCATAACCCCGCTTCGCCAGTTCGGCTTTGGCGCGTTGATCCAAGTCGATCGTCATGTTCCGGGCTGCGAGCAGTTTTTCGAGCCGCTTCAACTGGATGTCGACGATGGCGCCCATCTGCGCGCGCTCCAACCGCTTGAACAGGATGATCTCGTCGACCCGATTCAAGAATTCCGGCCGGAAGCGCGCTCGCACTTCATCCATGACAGGCTTGCGCACATCTTCGACCTCAGCGCCTTCCGGTTGATCGGCCAGATATTGCGCCCCGGCGTTCGAAGTCATGATCACGATGACGTTCTTGAAATCGACGGTGCGGCCTTGGCC
>CAYRHK010000214.1:0-4625 GCA_964423825.1 uncultured Terricaulis sp.
GGTCGGCGAACTGCGCCGCGATCCGTTCGCGATGCTCCCGTTTTGCGGCTATCACATGGGCGACTACTTCGCCCATTGGCTCAAGATCGGTGAGCGCGCCGACGCTCAGCTGCCGCGCATCTACTTCGTCAATTGGTTCCGCAAGGACAAAGACGGCAAGTTCATCTGGCCTGGCTTTGGTGACAACGCCCGCGTCCTGAAATGGATCTCGGAACGCCTCGATGGCGTCGCCGAGGCTAGGGACACCGCGATTGGCCGCGTGCCCACCAGAGCCGCGCTCGACATAAACGGCATCACCCTCTCCGACGAAGCGCTCGACACCCTTCTCGGCGTCGAGCTTGATGTTTGGGAGGAGGAAGCTTCGCTCATCCCCGCGCACTACGAGAAGTTCGGCGACAGGCTGCCGCAACGCTTGTGGGACGAGCAGGAAGCGCTGCTTGATCGTTTGAGCGCTGCCCGCCCCGGCCGCCCCCGCCTCGCCGCGGCGCGTGGTCCCGACGCACCACGTGTCGTCGCCAAGGGCGATGAAGCCGGCGCGTGACCTAGTGTGACCCACGCCACAGCGACAAGGTCAAGCGACGGTTAGCTTCACCTCATCGGATCAGTCCGGTCCGACAGGGAGAAAGCAGATGACCAAGATGTACAGCCTAGTCGCCGCCGCCGCGTTGTTCGTCCCCCTGGCATGGACGCTCATGAACCAAGCCGCGCAAATCGTGGCGTGAGCGGCAAACAATGCGAGGGAACAAGAGCTGAAGGCCCGGAGCAATCCGGGCCTTCGTTGTACTTGAACTCGAGTTTGCCTCAGGGCTTCGCGGACGGCGCGGGCTGCGGCGCCGCTTGCGGCGCGCCCTCTGGCTTGGCGCCGTCGTCGGCGTCCGCGCTGGCGTCAGCCGGCTTGCCGTCGCCGCCTGGCGCCGCCGCTCCCTCGCCTTCGGCGCTCTCCGCCGCCTCCGGATTTTCTCCGGACTTGCCTATGCCGGCCATATTGCAGGCTGACAGCGCAAATACGCTCGCCGCGATAACGATTGCACGAACCAACATAACCCACCTCCCAAAAAGCCTAATGCGAGGCTGCTTTACCTGAAAGGAGCCCGCGAACGCTAGCCCCGCAGCCGATAGCCGCCGGTCTCCGTGATCAGGAGCTTCGGACTTTGAGCGTCGGGCTCGATCTTCTGGCGCAGGCGATAGATATGAGTCTCCAACGTATGTGTCGTCACGTTTGCGTTGTACCCCCAAACCTCGCGCAACAACTCGTCGCGCCCGACCGGCTTTTCGCCCGACCTATACAAATAGCGTAGAATGGCTGCTTCTTTATCGGTGAGCCTTAGCTTCTTCCCTGTAGGATCGACCAGAACGCGCATCGCCGGTCGGAATTCATAAGGCCCAATACGATAAACCGCATCCTCGCTTGCCTCATGGCTGCGAAGATGCGCGCGAATGCGCGCCATGAGCACAGAGAACCTGAACGGCTTCAAGACATAGTCGTTGGCGCCCGCCTCCAACCCCTCGACTTGTTGCTCTTCCTCTTGCGCAGCCCCAGTCAGCATGATGATCGGCGCCCTCACGCCGCGGTCACGCAACTGTCTGCACGCATCGAAGCCCGTCATGTCGGGCAAACTGATATCGAGCACGATCGCCGCAGGCTTCAGTTGTGAGGCAACCTCAAACCCCTGCGCGGCGGTTGCGGCCCCAACGCCGGCAAAACCATCCTCAAGCTCAAATTGCTCTACCAGCGCGTCGCGGATATCCGCTTCGTCGTCGATCACCAGAATAGTCGTCTCGCGCGACATCACGCCTCGCCTGGCAGCCGCCCCAAAGCGAAGCAGATGATCACGCGCTTAGTGTGGTTTGGCAACCACGCTCGCGCGCGCCCCGAACAGGGCCGACCCGACGCGCACCTGGGTCGCCCCAAAACGAATCGCGATTTCGAAGTCTTCACTCATGCCCATGCTGAGCTCACCGAGCCCGTTGCGCGCCGCAATCTTGGCAAGCAGCGCGAAATGCGGCGCTGCCGGCTCGCCTAAGGGCGGGATGCACATCAAGCCGCGCACCCGCAATCCGAGGGTCTTTCGGGCAGTATCGATAAAGGCATCAGCATCGCCGGGCGAAACTCCAGCTTTCTGCGCTTCCTCTCCGGTATTGACCTGGATCAATATCTCGGGGCTTCGCCCAACCTTCTGGACCGCGTCCGCCATTGCCCGCGCCAGTTTTTCGCGGTCCAAGCTGTCGATCGCATCGAAGAGCGCGACCGCGTCCACGGCCTTGTTCGTTTGCAGCGGCCCAATCAAGCGGAGCTGGAGGCCATCAATCGCGGCGCGCCGCTCGGCCCAGCGCGACTGCGCCTCTTGAACCCGATTCTCCCCGAACACACGCTGGCCTGCCGCCAACATCGCTTCAACCCGATCAGCCGGCTGCTGCTTTGAGACCGCCACCAGCTGCACGCTTCTCGGCTCGCGCCCGCTGGCGCGCGCCGCCTCGGCGATACGTGTAAGGATGGCGGCTCTACACAGCGCTATGTCTTCTGCCAGGTTCATGACGTCACGGATTCAACACCTAATGGCCCAAGGCCAGCGGCTCAACCGCGATGCAGGTTCGCCCTGGATCCCGCCGCTGGTCTTCCTGACCGATCCGGTGCGAACCCCTGACCCCCTCGCGATTGCCCGCCGCCTGCCCCCGGGCGCGGCGATAATCTTCCGACATTTCGGGGCCGCCAACCGAGCCAGAATCGCCCGCCGGCTCGCCGCAATCGCGACCACCCAGCGTTTGACGTTGCTTGTCGCGGCCGACCCAGAACTCGCTAGTTCGGTCGGCGCTGCTGGCGTTCACTGGCCAGAAGCCCGCTTGCCGTGTCAGCGTAGCCCCCGCTTCAGATTGGAGACGGCATCCGCCCACGATGCCCTTGGTATCGCCGCCGCCGAGCGATTTGGGGCGTCAGCCTGCCTCCTGGGGCCCATCTTTCCAACCCGGAGCGCCGCCAATAACCCACTCTTGGGCATTTTTCGCGCCAGCCAGCTGGCCAGGGCTTCGGCCTGCCCAACCATTGCGCTGGGTGGGATCAACACAGAAAATGTCCGTAACTTGACGGGTCGCGGCTTCGCTGGCCTCGCCGCAATCGACGCATTTCTCTGACTTAGAACCGGAAAGCGGACTCGATACGCACATCGGCACGGGGCTCATCTTCCCGATCCGACAAAATCTGCGAATCGCTGAGAGACGGCGTTTCCACGCTAAGCTGTCCGCCTACGCGCATATTTGGCGTAAACTGATAAAACGCGCCGACTGACGTCTGGTCGCCACGATTTTCTGGCAGCCGTTCAATACGGTTCGCCTCACGTACATCGACTGTAAGGCCCCACCTTTGGTTTAGCGACCAAGTCGGGGAAATTGTCGGCGCAACCGTGCTGTCCCCCACGATCGACTCAGCGACACCATCCGAACTGGTAAACCGCTGGTACCACGGCAACGCGGCGCTAGCGTCTCTAGGAGCCTCCGTGGCTACTGGTGTGGCGGGCGACGTAGCGTCCTGCGCATGCGCAACCCCGGCCGTCGCCAAAACGGCGGCCCCTGCGATCACCCATGCGCTCGGCCTGAACACGGACCAAAACCCCTGAATCGAACACCCAATATAGCAGACTCGAAACGGTCCGCAGTGAGTAATAAGACACACGTGTTGCGAATATTTGGTCAAAATCGGGGCCGAAATTGTCGGCAATCGGGCGCCCCGGTTCCCGGCCCCGAACTCAAACCGCCCCCTGGCGAGCCGGCCGCATCATGGTATATGGGCGACGCGCTTGTAACGCCGTTCGCCATCGGGAATGGTGCGCCAGCACGAATGTGGAGGGAATCTTGATGACGCAGGCCGAGCGCTCTCTGGTTAGAGGCGCACTCCTCATGGTTACCGCGCTGGCGCTGGCGGCCTGCTCGACCTTCCGTTCAGACGACAGCCCGGAAGGGCAGTCGCGCGCAGATGACAATCGTGAGCGTGGCGGCATCTCGGTCTTTGGCGGCGGGGACGGCGGCGACCGCGGTGGCGACGCCGGCATCGGCGTCAACTCCTTCCTGTGGCGCGCTTCGCTCGACACCCTGAATTTCATGCCGCTCGCCTCGGCCGATCCATTCGGCGGGGTTATCATCACCGACTGGTACTCTGACGCCGCCGCGCCCAACGAGCGCTTCAAGGCTACAGTTTACATTCTCGATACGCGCCTGCGCGCCGACGCGCTCAACGTCTCGATCTTCCGCCAACAGCAAGTGAACGGCCAGTGGGTCGACGCCACCGTCGATCCCGACACCGAGATCCAGATCGAGAACGCCATCCTTACGCGCGCCCGCCAGCTGCGCCTGAGCGCGCTAGGCAACTAAGGTTTGAAGGGGCGTTGTTGATCGAAGTGCAGCGCTCCGCTAGGGGCGTTGCACATGTCATCACGTTACAATCACCGCGAAGTAGAGGCCAAATGGCGCAAGCGCTGGGACGACGCGCAAGTTTCGCGCGCGCTTTCTCCTGACAAAGCGCACGGCAAACCCAAGGCCTACATCCTCGAGATGTTCCCCTATCCCTCGGGGCGCATCCATGTCGGCCACTCACGCAACTATGCCATGGGCGATGTCATCGCCCGCTTCCGGCG
>CAYRHK010000215.1:0-4591 GCA_964423825.1 uncultured Terricaulis sp.
CTGGGACGTGCTGCACCAATATCCGCACGATTATCGCGTCGTGTTCGTCGGCGACGCCACCATGAGCCCCTACGAGATCACCTATCCTGGCGGTTCGGTGGAGCACTGGAACGAAGAGCCCGGCGCACTGTGGCTGCAGCGGGTGGCGCAAATCTACGAACGCTGCGTGTGGCTCAACCCGACGCCGCGCGCGCACTGGGATCACACGCCGAGCATTCAGGTGGTGCGCGAAATCATCGGCGCGGAGCGGATGTTTCCGCTGACCATCGAGGGCCTAGACGGCGCAATGCGGGAGTTGAGTAGGTGATCGGCTTTGCGGAGAAAACACCATGAGCTACCAGGGCGAGTGCTTCTGTGGCGCGGTGAAACTTGAAGTGACGGGTGAGCCCGAAGGCATGGGCTATTGCCACTGCCGCTCGTGCCGGTCGTGGTCGGGCGGGCCGATCAATGGTTTCACGCTTTGGAAGCCCGATGCCGTGCGCATCACATCCGGCGCCGAACACGTCGCGACTTACAACAAGACGCCGGTCAGCGACCGTACTTACTGCCGCGTTTGCGGCGGCCACCTGATGACCAAGCACCCGGGCCTCGGCGTGATCGACGTGTTTTCCGCGACCTTGCCGACGCTAAAGTTCCAGCCAGGCTTGCACATCAATTACGCCGAGACCGTGCTGCCGATGAAAGACGGCCTGCCGAAGTTCAAGGACTTCCCTGGCGCGTTCGGCGGCTCCGACGAGCAGATCCCCGAGTAAGATAAGTCCGCCCACTCATGAAACTTGCGCGCTGGATCTACCTCATCGCCGGCATCTACGGCATCCTTGTCCTCACGCCCGGCCTGATCATGCCGCCGCAAGGGGCGCCCGAGTTCTATTACGGCTTCATCGGCTCGGCGCTCGTTTGGCAGTTTGCATTCTTCGTGGTCGCGCGCGATCCGCTTGGCTTCCGTGCGCTGATGCCGGTCTGCATGCTGGAAAAGCTCGCCTTCTTCGCGACCTGCCTAGGGCTTCGCCTCACCGGCCAGATGGATTCCGGCCCGATCTTCATCGGCGCCATGATCGATGGGCTGTGGCTCTTGCTTTTCGTCTGGGCCTGGTTCGCGACCGCTCAGGCGCGCTCGTAGTAGAGCACGCCATCTGGGTCCAACCGGCGCTTCGCCAGTTCGCGCCCGATAAGACAATTAGCGTGCGCGATGGCTTCGCCGGTCGCCATCCCTAGGAGCTCGATGCCGATCTTGCGCGCAAACAGCGCCCCGAACAGATCGACGGCGCGCTTCGGCCCCTGATCCAAGCGATGCAGCACGCGCGCGAGCGCCTTCTCATGGCCCTCGATCAGCGCCGTGAGCCTTTCATGCAGGCCCGTGAACGGTTCGTTGTGTGACGGCAACACCAGCACGTCGCTCGGCAATGCGCCTCTAAGCTTGTGACAGGAGCTGATCCAGTCCTTCAGTGGATCGCCCTCTGGTTCCGTTGGAAACACCGATACGTTCGACGAGATGCGCGGCAGCACCTGATCGCCCGAAATAAAGAGCTTCAGCTCCTCCTGCCACAAGCACACGTGCTCGGGGCAATGGCCGGTGCCCGTGATCACACGCCACGCCCTGCCGCCGATATGGATCACCTCGCCATCGCTCAAGCGTCGATAGCCGTCAGGCAGACGCGACACCGCCTTTCCGAAACCGCCGAAGCGGATCTTGTAGCTGTCGATTGCGTCTTCGTCCCAGCCGGCCGCGCGATAGAAGCGCACGCCTTCTTCTGGCGCCTCGCGGCCCGTGTCGGCCACCAGCATCCGCCCGGTGACATATTCGAGGCGGCTCATCCACAGCGGCGCGTCGAACTTGCGGCAAATCCACCCCGCAAGACCCATGTGGTCTGGATGCATATGCGTGCAGATCACGCGCGTGACCGGGCGTCCGCCAAGCGTCGCGTCAAAAATCGCGCGCCAATATTCGCGCGATTGTTCGAGCGCCACACCGGTATCGACCACTGTCCAGCCTTCACCGTCCTCGATCAGCCAGAGATTGATCCACTGCAACGCGAACGGCAGCGGCATCCGCACCCAGTGCACACCCGGCGCGATCAGGCGCGCCTCGCCCGCCGGCGGAGGCTCCCCCAGAGGATAAGTCAGCGCCGCCTTGCCGGTTTTCGCGGCGGCTTCGTCTTCCACACCATCCATGGACATTCGTTCACGCCTCCAAGGCGAGGTTTTGGCGAGCCTAGCGGAGCACAGGCTGGGAACAAAGCCGCTTCCTTGGGGGAAGTTCGGCGCTTTTGTCTTCCTGGCTTCATGGGAGGGGGCTAAATGGGGGCGCTCGCGCAAGGGGGATTGCATGAAGCGTATCGTCGTTTGCATGGACGGGACCTGGCAGTCGCTCAACCAGGACGACCTCACCAATATCGGCATCATTTCACGCAGCATCGCGCACAAGGAAACGCGCGCCGATGGCTCCAAGATCGAGCAGATCGTGTTCTACACTCTGGGCGTGGGATCGTCGCTGTCTGCGCTGTCGGACCAAAGCTTGTTGAGCGGGCTGCAGACTTCCCTCAACCGCACCATAGGCGGCGCCTTCGGCGAAGGCCTGGAGGACCTTATTCTAGACACCTACCTGCGCATCGCCTTCAACTACGAAGCCGGCGATGAGATTTTCATTTTCGGGTTCAGCCGCGGCGCCTTCGCGGCGCGCCGCCTTTCCGGATTCATAAACGCGGCGGGGATCGTGAGCCGGCGCCACATTCACATGGCTCGCGAAGGCTTTCGCATCTATTATAGCCGCCCACCCCGCACCGCATCGGAAGCCAAGAAGCAAGAGTACGAAGAGCGCGCCAGCGAATTCCGCAAGGTCTACGGCAAGGGTGAGCGCAACCCCGACGGCACGCGACGTCAAACCGACGATGTGCCGCCCATCACCTATCTCGGCGTGTTCGACACCGTAGCGCAGAGGGGCTGGGCGCAAGTGCTGGCGTCGTTCGCGCCTTGGCCGCCGCCGAAGTCGCGCCGGTTCCAAAACTATCGCGTCAGCCCGAACGTGCAGTGGGCGCGCCATGCGGTCGCGATCGATGAGAACCGACTCGGCTTCCCGATCACACTGTGGGACAGCATCGAAGACGACAACGCGCGTCTCGGGCGCAAAGCCTACCAGCAGCGCTGGTTCGTCGGCACGCACGGCGATATCGGCGGCGGCAATCAATCAATGCTCTCGGCGCTGGCGCTCAAATGGATCGCGGAAGGCGCGCGCGACGCCGGTCTACGCTTCTATGGAACCTACGGCGAGGATCGTTCACCTCTCGATCAGCGCTTGCGCGAAGCTGGCCTCAGTTGGGACTCTAACATCACCCGCCCGAAGCTCCCGCGTGCGCTGTCGCCGATGAACTACGCCTGGAACTCCCGGAAGATATGGAATGGCGCCGGGCGCCCATCTCTGGAAGACGCAGAAGCGACGTTCGATGAGTCCGTCTTCCAGCGTGCGAGCGCCGAGGCGCTCAGGTATCATCCAAAGCCGCTGCACCCCTACAGGCGCGCCTTCGAAGAATGGACGCGCAAGAACGGCGCCTAGTGCGCGAATGCGGCGGCGCCGAGCTTGATCGCCGCCATGCGGGAGGGCGCGCGCGCAAGGGTCGTCGCAGCGAAGGCGCGAATCGGCGCTTCCACATCGGCAGCGGCGCCGGCGCTGCGGAGCCCCCGCGCGAGCAGCATGCCGCCGAGGACATCGCCGGCAAGCGCCAAGTATTCACTCGCCCCCGCCAACGCGTCCGCGCGCACGGCGTCCAGCATATAGCCGGTGGCGTCCGACAGCGCGTTTGCGCCCGCGCCAAGCGCTGCCCCGAGCCATCCTGGCGCTTTCGCCGCCTCGCGCTCGGTCTCCGCGATGAGAACGCACATCGCCGCGCCGCGGTCGCCGAGCACCTTGCGCCCATAGAGATCGACGGCCTGGATGCCATTCGTGCCTTCGTAAATCGGCGTGATGCGCGCATCGCGATAGAATTGCGCCGCGCCGCCCTCCTCGACATAGCCCATGCCGCCATGAACCTGCACGCCGAGGCTGGCGACCTCGACGCCCATGTCCGTGCTCCAGGCCTTTGCGATCGGCGTCAGCACATCCTCGCGCGCCTTGTCGCCTAAATCGGCCGCCACGGCGCAGGCATAACAGAGCGCGCGACCCGCCATGATTTTGGCGCGCATCAGCAAGAGCATGCGGCGAACGTCCGGATGATCGACAATAAGACATCCGCCTTGTTTGCGTTCGCCCGCGTAGGCGCGCGCCTTCTGGTAGGAGGCTTCGGCAATACCGACGCCTTGCACACCGACTTGAAGCCTCGCAGCATTCATCATCGTGAACATGGCCGCCAAACCGCGATTCTCTTCTCCTATCAGCCAACCGGTCGCGCCCTCGTAAGCCATCGTGCACGTGGGGGATGCATGGATGCCCATCTTCTCCTCAACCCCGATGCAGCGCACGCCATTGCGCGAACCGTCTTGGTCTCGGAACTTCGGCACGATGAAGAGAGATATGCCTTTCGAACCCGCTGGGGCGCCTTCGACGCGTGCGAGCACCAGATGAACGATGTTAGGCGCAAGATCATGCTCGCCCCAGGTG
>CAYRHK010000216.1:0-4566 GCA_964423825.1 uncultured Terricaulis sp.
CACGACCGGCCGTCGGATGAGAAGATCGCGGCGCTGACAGACTTTCTGCCCACGGTGAACATGAGTTGGGCCAAGGGCCAAAACGTCACCGCCGGGCGTTTCAACCGCATCCTACACTTGGCGCAGGAGACGCCGAACAAGGACATCGTCAACGAAGTAATCCTGCGTACGCAGGCGCAAGCGGTTTATTCGCCCGACAATATCGGCCACTTCGGGTTGAACCTCTCGCACTACGCGCACTTTACATCGCCCATCCGCCGATACGCCGACTTGACCGTCCACCGCGCGCTCATCCGCGCGCTGAAGCTCGGCGACGATGGCGCGAGCGACAAAGATGAAGGCCGCTACGACGAAACTTCGCAGCACATCTCTCAGACCGAACGCACCTCCATGGCTGCCGAGCGCGACGCCACCGCGCGCTATATCGCATCGTACTTAGCCGACCGCGTCGGCGCGAGTTTCGAAGGCCGCGTCACCGGCGTCACCCGCTTCGGCCTTTTCGTACGTCTCGACGAAACCCAAGCCGATGGTCTGGCCCCCATCTCCACGCTAGGCGACGAACGCTGGATCCACGACGAAGCCGCGCACGCTTTGGTGGGCGATCAATCCGGTCAGCGCTTTCCGCTCGGCATGCGCGTAGAGGTGCGCCTTGAAGAAGCGACGCCGATATCTGGCGGGCTGGTGTTCTCGGTGCTCTCCGATCCCGAACCGCCTCAAGCAGGATGGCGTAAGGCGCGCCGCAACAGCCAGCCGCGTGGGCGGGAGCGAAACCACAAGCGCGGCAAACGACGGCGCTAGACTTGGTAGTTTGCCTGCGATATCGGCCAGGCATGCTAGTCCGCTCAGTCATCCTCGCCGCCCTATTATTTGTCGCTGCGTGCGGCGCCGAGAGCAAACCACAAGCAGCGCCGCCAGCGCCCGCCGTGGGAGCCGAAGGCGTCTCACGCGAAGCACTCATCGGCCGCTGGGGCGACAATGGCGATTGCAGCAAGGACATCGTTTTCGCCGCCGACGGCACCTTCCGCTCCTACACGGGCAGCAGCGGCGCGTGGACCTTGGATGGCGACCGCATGACCATGTCCGGCGCCGGCGGAACCTTCACTGTTGGCGTCGAAGTCCTCAACGGCAACACGCTGCTCATCCGCAACGGCGACGGCTCGATGGGAACCTCCCAGCGCTGCTAGCGCTCCTTCAACCCGCGCTGCCGCATCCGCCAGATCAGGTGATCCAAGCGATCCTGGCCAAAGAACGGCTCGTCCTCGAACACGAACAGCGGCACGCCCCAATGGCCGGCGTTGCGCTGATCGGCCTCGTTGCGCGCAATCTCAGCATCGATGTCATCGGCGTTCGCCGCCGCCTCGCGCTCGATCGCCGACGCATCGAGGCCAGCATCGCTCAGTGCACGAGCGAGATGGTCGCCCTCGTGCCAATTGTCGATCTCGCCTGACCAGATCGCATACGAAGCACGGCGCACGAACGCAAAGCCCATGCCCGCGCGCTCCGCCGCGACACCCAACCGGCTCACGTGATGGATATAGGGCTGTTCCGCGGCCACATCGCCTGCGCTCACATCCATCACGATCGGATCGGGGCGCGGCCAGCGATAAGGAATGTTGTGCATCTGGGAAATGCGGAAAGTGTCACGCAGCAAGTACGGTGGCCAAAGTGGATTTACCTGCTTGAAGAAGCCCGGAATGCGGATCGCGATCGGCAACACGATGCGCATGCGCGGGGCCATATCGTAGCGTTGCAGCAATTCTTCTAGCTGCGCCGCCGCGATATAGGAATAGGGACTGCGGAACGAGTAGTAGAAATCAAACGCCAGCCTCATGGATCGCCCTTCTTAAACGGCGTCGCCGCCAGCAGCGCCTCCGCCTCATCAACCATGGCCGGCGTTTCCGATTCCAGATAGCGCGCCACCGCCTGGCGCAAGCCGGGATGCGCGATCCAATGCGCCGAGTATGTCGGCACGGGCACATAGCCGCGCGCCAGTTTGTGCTCGCCCTGCGCGCCCGCTTCTACGCGCGGCAACTTCAGTTCAATCGCCAGCTCTATGGCCTGGTAATAGCAAAGCTCGAAGTGCAAGAACGGCACGTCGGCGACACGGCCCCAGTAGCGGCCATAGAGCGCCTCGCCGCCGATCAGATTCAACGCTGACGCCACCGGCCTGCCCTCCGCTTCGGCGACGAAGAGCACGCAGCGCTCAGCCATGCGTTCGCCGAGCAAGGCGAAGAACGCGCGGTTGAGATAGGGCTGGCCCCATTTGCGTGAGCCGGTGTCCATGTAACATCGGAAGAAAAAATCCCAATCGCCCTCGGTGATTTCGGCGCCGCGCAGACGTCTGATCGCCAGTCCTTCGGCGGCGCGTTCGCGCTCGCGACGGATGCTCTTGCGCCGCTGCGAAGAGAGACCGCTCAGAAAATCCGCGAAGCAGGCATAGCCGCGGTTGAACCAGTGATATTGCAGCCCGACGCGCGTCATGTAGCCGAGCGGGGTGATGTCCGCGCACTGCGCCTCGCTCGCGAACGTCATGTGCACCGATGATGCGTGCGCCTGTTGCGCGATAGTGATCGCGGCTTGCGCCAGGGCACGCTCTGCACCCGGCTCACACGCGAAGATGCGCCGCCCCGGCACGGGCGTGAATGGCACAGCGCATTGCAGCTTCGGATAATAGCGCCCTCCAGATCGATGGAGCGCGTCGGCCCAGGCGTGGTCGAACACGTACTCGCCGTAGGAATGATCCTTGGCGTAGAGCGGCATGGCGCCGATCAATGCGCCGCCAGCATCGCGCGCGATCAGATGAGCCGGTTGCCAACCAGAGGCGGCGCTGGCGCACCCGCTCGCTTCCAACGCCTGCAAAAAGTCCCAGCTCAGAAATGGATCGAACGGCCCTCCAGGCGGATTGGCAACCGCATCCCACTCGGCGCGACCGACGTCGGCGAGCGCGCTTAGGACAGAAATATAACTCGCGCCGGCGCCATCCATGGCGCGCAGTCTAGCGCCTCAGTCGATCTCGAACAGCCCATCCACCTCGACAGCAAAGCCCAAAGGCAGGGCGGCGTTGCCCACCGCCGAGCGCGCATGCCGGCCGGCATCGCCGAACACGTCGACCATCAGGTTCGAGCAGCCGTTCATCACTTGCGGGATCGGATCGAAATCGGGCGCCACGTTCACAAAGCCGTTGAGCTTCACCACCCGCTTCACCCGATCGAGGTCGCCACCGCACGCGGCCTTCACTTGCGCCAACAGATTGAGCCCGCACAGCCGCGCGGCCGCCTGCCCCTGCTCGACCTCAAGGCCCGCGCCGAGCTTGCCCTTGATGCCGCCGGAGGCGTCCACCGACACCTGTCCCGAAACGTGCACGAGATTGCCGACGACTTGGTACGGCACATAGGACGCCACCGGCGCCGGCGGCGTCGGCAGCGTGATGCCAAGTTCGTGCAATTTGGCTTCGATGCGACTCATGGTGGCGTGCTCCTGGATCTTGTGCCCTTCGTAGCCTCACAGGCGCCATTCGTCATCCCAAACACGCAAATCATGATCTGGGCGCCAGAGATACGGGCCTCAGAGACCAATGCCGCAGGCCAGCTTTGGAGCGCTCGCAACGAAGGACCTCACTCCTCCCACTCCGCCTTCAGCGCCCGCCCCGTCTGCACCGCTCCCCTGCCGAATTTCTCGCGCGCCTTCGCCACCGCCGCCTCCGCCGCCGCACGCTTGGGCGTTTCAGTATCAAGCATATCGCCTTTGTCGGCGGCCGCCGCATCGGAAAAATCCGACAACCCGACGCCGATCAGCCGATACTTGGTGCGACCGTCGGCGTCGCCAGCCAGCAATTCGCGCGCGCTCTCGAAAATGCGGTGCGCGAGCAGCGTCGGCTCCGGCAGCTGGCGGCGCCGCGTGACGATCTTGAAGCGGACATCCTTGAGCTTCAGCGTGAGCGTCAGCCCCGCCGTATCGCTCGCGCGACAACGCGCGGCCACCTTCTCGCACAGCGGCCAGAGGATATCTTCCAAGACTTCGATGTCAGAGATATCCTCGAAGAACGTGGTCTCCGCCGAGATGCTCTTGCGTTCGCCGTGCGGATCGACTGCACGCTGATCGTCGGCCATGGAGAGCGCGAAGAGATGCGCCCCCCAATCGCCGTAGAGCGCGCGCATGCGTTGCGGGCCGACAGCGCGGATATCGCCGATGCGCTTCAAGGCATTCCGCTCAAGTGCGGTCGCGCCGGCGGGCCCCACGCCGGGCAATGTGCTTACCGAACGCGTCTCCAGAAACGCCAGCGCTTCGGCGCGCCCGATCACGGAAAAACCCCTGGGCTTGTCGAGGTCGCTCGCCGTCTTGGCCAGGAACTTATTGAACGAAAGGCCGACCGAAACCGTGAGTCGGCGCTCTTCCCAGATGGCGTTCTGCAGCTTGATCAACGATTGCGCGGGCACCGCGCCGTGCAAGGCTTCAGTGCCGCTCAAGTCCATGAACGCTTCATCGATGGAGAGCGGCTGCACTTGCGGCGTGAGGTCCTCCATTATGCGGCGGATGATCAGTCCCTCCTCAACGTACTTGCCCATG
>CAYRHK010000217.1:0-4549 GCA_964423825.1 uncultured Terricaulis sp.
AGAACACCAGCAGGTACGCAACCCAGACCACGGTCAGCCAGAGGTCAACATACCAGGGCGGTTCGGCGTATTCGCGCCCTTGCGTGATGCCGAGTAGATAGCCGGTGCCCGCCAAGAGGATAAAGAGCTGGTAGCCCCAGAACACGAACCAGGGCCACAAGCCGCCGGCCAGACGCGCACGACATGTGCGCTGCACGACGTAGAAACTCGTAGCGACCAGCACATTGCCGCCGAATGCGAAAATCACCGCCGAGGTGTGCAGCGGGCGCAGACGGCCGAAATTGGTCCAGCCAAAATCCGGGAAGTAGAAAATGTCAGGGAACGCGAGCTGCAGCGCGATGACAACGCCGACCAGCAAACCGGCAATGCCCCAAAACATCGAGGCAAACACGCCAGCCTTGACGATGCCGTTCTCGTAGCGCGAGGCCAAGTCGCCTTGCGCGCCACGCCCCACGACTACGATGATGCCTGCAACGCCTGCGAGCAGAGCGAAGATCATCGTCCACATCTGAATCGCAAACGGCCGGTCGACAGCATGCGCTAGCCCCAGCACAGCCAGGAACAATACGCCCGCGAGCAGGATTAACAGGCTGAGCGCGTCCACGCGCCACTCAGGACTTCTCGCCGCAACCATGCAGACGCCCCCTCAAATGTGATTCCACGGACTAATATTCGCCTAACGGCGGCGGCGTGCGCAGCCCTTGATCTTGATCAATGCTGACAGTACGCCGCACCCCTAGGCGTAGGTCCGGGAGGTGCTTGGTGCAACATCAAGTTGGGAACGGGCGCGCCATCGGCGTTGCGGCCTTGCTCGCAGCCGCATTCGCATGGCCTACATTGTTGTGCGCGATTACCGATGCGCTTCGTTCGCCCTACGAACGAGCACTGTCCTCCGCGTGGTGCGGCGGGGCGCCGCAAGCGGCCTTCGAGTTCTTGGGCCATTGCCCGGCCTGTTGGGCAGGCGCCTTGGCGCTGACGCTCGCAGCCGCCTTCGCTGCGCGAGAAACTCAGAACCACTTTGCGTTAGTGCGCTAGTAGCAAGGGCGCCGGCGGGGCAGCCAGGAAGTCGCGCGTCACGCCGCCGAAAACGAACTCGGCTGTACGCGAGTGTCCGTAGGCGCCGATGACGAGTAAGTCGGCGTTGAAGTCGCCGCAGGCGGTGCGCAGCGCTCCAGCGGCGCCGCGGCCCAAGCCGTCGAGATTGCGCACTTCCACCTTGACGTCATGGTGAGCCAGATAGCGCGCCAAGTCGCGGCCCGGCGCCTCGCCGTGACCGCGGGGGCTTGGCGTTGCATCGACGGTCGCGACCACCACTTCCTTGGCGCCCTGCAAGAGCGGAAGGGCCGCACCGACGGCGCGCATCGCCGTGTTTTTGGCGTCCCAGCCGATCATGATGCGATCCCAGCTAAACCCCTCGGCCTGCTGCGGCAGCAAGAGCACGGCGCGCGCGCTGCGAAACAGGATATCCTCAAAGAGAGCGCGGCGTCCGCGCCCTGGACCGTGAGCCATGACGACTATGTCAGAGAGCCGTGCGTGAGCGAGCACCTCGTTTTCGATCACCGCCCGCTCAATCTGCACAGCGCGGATCTCAAACGCCTCAGCCCGCTGACCTAGCCAGGCGACAATCTCCTCGTGCTGACGCACGGCACGGGGACGCGCGCTGGTCAGGTCGTCCAACACGGCCGAGAGCGGGGCCGGTTCGTCGGCGAATTCAGAGCCAGGATGCACGGCCACGACGAGCGCGGTGGCGTGCGCGTCGAAGCGCGCCGCCAAGGCCGCCGACGCCGCCAATGCACCACGATCCTCGTCAAGGTCGAGAACCGGAACCAGAAGGTGTTTGATGCTCATGGCGCTATCAGTGCGCCAGTAGCAGGCTTGGCGCACCCTCGGCGCGCACCAGACTGCGTGTGGTTCCGCCAAGCACGAACTCAAAGAGCCGGGAGCGGCCATATCCGCCAGCCACCAGCAGCCCGCACCCCGTTTCGCGCGCCGCCTGCAGCACCGAGGTCGCGACGTTGGCGCCTTTCACGGCCTGATGTTGCGGCGCGCCAACGCCGTGGCGTTGCAGGTACAGGCTGAGGCGCTCCGTTTGGATGGGCTCGACGCCGCGTTGCTCATCGTCGACGTTGGAAATCACAACCATTCGCGTGGCGACGCGTAGCAAGGGAAGCGCTGCCCTGACGGCGCGCGCGGCCTCAGCACTGCCGTCCCATGCCATCGCCACCGCCGAGAGATCGAGCGGCGACGCCTTGGCGACCAGCACCGGCGCCCGCGTCGTCAGCAGTGTCTCGGCGAAGAGGTTGCTCAAGGATGTCGATGCACGCAGCGCGACACCGGAGACAACCACCAAGTCCGCCAGCAAGGCGGCTTCCGCCACCGCCACTGCCGGCGCCAGGCTCCGCGCCGCGACGTTCATGGCGCCTCCCCTGCCACTGTCCCAGCCAAGGCCCTGCTCGTTGGCCACTTGGCGCGCGGCGGCTTCAATGCGACCCTGCGCTTCGCGCTCCGCATCCGCCAAGCGTTCACGGGCGATGGCCTCCACCCGTGACAGGGTGGCGCCATAATAGATGAGGTCCGCCGCAGGATCGGGAAAGACGGGCACAACTTCGACGTGCCCGCCCTCCTTGGCGGCGATTCCAGCCGCACACTCAAGCGCGATGCGATCGTCTGGAGCGCCGGAAGCCACGGCGACGATTGATTTCATGACGCCATCTCCATTCCCATGGAACGGGACTTAATGCGAACCTGCATACTCCGCAACGAGACGTTGGAGCGTGTCGCCCAACAACGGCTTTTCGACAATGGTCACTCCGGCGCGATTAGCGCGCGCCCGGGTGGCCGCGGAGGGGTTGGTGGTGATCAACACTGCAGGTGCAGCGTGCCCGCGCGCACGCAGGCGTTCCAACAAATCGAGGCCCGACATGCCAGGGAGCTTGTAGTCGAGGACATAACAGGCCGCGGCCCCGTCTCCTTGCTCAAGCATGGCCTCGCCGCTCGGATAAGCAGCGACGAGCAGGCCTTCGGTTTCGAACGCGAACCTCAGCGCCGCCAAGAGCGCGGCGTCGTCATCCACGATGACAACCGGTTGAACCATGACGAGCGCGTCCACGCGGGCAGACTACCCCCTAGATTAATGGGAGAGTTTAGTAGGCGGTCAACGCCACATCGACTTTGATCGCGCGCAATCAGCCGCGCTCCATGCGCAACGCCATGCGCACGAGCTCCGACAGGTTTTGCGCCTGCATTTTGGACATGACGTTTGCGCGGTAGATCTCGACGGTTCGCGGACTTATGCCGAGACGAATCGCGGCGGCCTTGTTCGAGTCGCCTTCCACAATGGCATCGAACACTTCGCGCTCGCGCGTTGTCAGTTGGGCAAGGCGACCGGAGATTTCGGCCAAGTCGGCGCCGCGCGCCTCCTGGTTCGCCTCTGCCGCCAGGGCGGCGCGGATTGATGCTAGCAGCACACCCTCCTGGAATGGCTTCTCCAGAAAGTCGAACGCACCGGCCTTCATCGCATCAACCGCCATCGCGACGTCCGCGTGCCCGGTAAGGACTATGATTGGGTGACTCAGTCCCAGGCGCCTCGCTTCAGCGATCAGCTCGATGCCGGTCATGCCGGGCATGCGCACATCGGTGACGATGCAGCCTCGCTCGAGCGCAGCGCCGCGCGCCAACATGGCCTCGCCGCTTTCATAGCTGCGGCAGACCATGTCGTCGGTCCGCAGCAAGAAGCAAACCGACTCGCGAACAGCGCTGTCATCGTCAACAACGTGCACGGTCGTCGCCGATCGGTCAGTCATCGGCGCCGCCTTTGGGCGCTGAGCGTACGGTGAACTTGAACACTGCGCCCTCGCCCGAGCTCGGTTCAGTCCAAATTCGACCACCGTGGGCCTCAACGATCGTCCGCGAGATCGACAATCCAACGCCCATGCCATGCGCCTTGGTCGTCACGAAGGGTTGAAACAGCCGCGCCGCGGCAGCGGCGTCGAGGCCCGGGCCGGTGTCTGCGACGCTCACAAGCGCCATCTGTTCCTCCGCGGGCGCGGTGGTGATCAGCACGTGCCGGCGCGGCGCCTGCTCCATGGCGTCAATCGCGTTGCGAACCAGATTCAGCACCACCTGTTGAATTTGCACCCGGTCGACCATAACCTCCGCGACCCTTGGATCGAATTCGAAACGCACCTGCACACCGGTTTCCTTGGCGCCAACCAGAGCGAGTGCGCATGCCTCTTGGATCAATTTGGGGAGGGATTCGAGGCTGCGGACGCCCTCGCCGCGCGATAAGAAATCGCGGAGGCGGCGGATGATCTCCCCGGCGCGTAGCGCCTGTTCATTGGCCTTGTCGAGCGCTTCCACGACCCGCCTATCTGCATCTTGGCTGCGTTCGAGCAATCGGCGACCGCCGCTCATGTAGTTGGCGATTGCACTCAGGGGCTGGTTGAGTTCGTGCGCCAACGCCGAAGCCATCTCTCCCATGGCGGTTAGCCGCGAGATGTGCACCAGTTCTGCCTGCAGCTCTTGCAGCCGGGCTTCCGTTGCCTGGCGC
>CAYRHK010000218.1:0-4538 GCA_964423825.1 uncultured Terricaulis sp.
CACACGTTCTCGTTCCAAGTGTCCATAATGCCGTCGAGGCTGTCGCCCACCGCATTCAGGAAGCACGAGATCGGCAAGCCGCGCTCGGCGCCGCCATTGGACAGCACCGGCGTCGCCGGCATGAACCAGAGCTTGGAGATGTAGTCATAGATGCGCTGGGCATGGCCGATGTCGTCGGCGAACGCGGTGGCCACGCGCGCGAACATGTCCTGATAGCTTTCGCCGGTCAGCAGATAGCGATCTGTCAGCGTGGTCTTGCCAAACTCGGTGAGCAACGCGTCGCGGCTCGGATCAGTAACGACCCTGTCGACCACCTTGAGCGGGCGCAGAGGTTTGGGCTTGCCGCGATGGACCTCTCCCATGCGGTGGACCCCTGCTTTTTCCGCCTTTACCTGCATCGTCGCCCCTCTTCTCAATAGTCTCTTAATCAGACTCGGTTCTGGCCAAAACCACTAGACCGTGCGGTTCCTGGCCAAACCCTGCCACTATATGTAGTGATGCCATCGGTTAATGCCGGGTCAATGGCAAACCCGCGGGCGCCCAAATTTTTGCGTGGGCAAGCTGTGAAATTCACAGGTGGATTTCGGCGCGGGCTGGCCTGCCGACCCTTGCGCGGCAAGCGTTTCGGGCGCTCGTGAGGCCGATGAGCGGGCGGGTGAGCAGTGGGGCGGCTTTGGCGGCGATCGGGGGGGCGGCGCTCCTGGGATTGTCGCCAATTGGCGTGCGCCTGTCGGAGTTGGGGCCGCAGGCCACGAATCTGTGGCGCTTCCTGTTCGCCTTGCCGATCTTGGCGGCCTGGGCGGCGACCAGCCGGACCCGCCCCGACGTCAATCAGGCAGGGTGGCTGACGATAGCAGGCCTTCTGTTTGGTTTTGAGATCTCGCTGTGGGCTGAAGCGCTGTCGCGCACGACCGTCGCCAACGCGACGCTGTTCTCCAACATGACGCCGATCTTCGCCGCGGCCTTCGCGTGGTTCGTGTTCAAGGAGCGCCCGCGCACGGCAGTGTATGTTGGCGGCGCGGTGGCGCTCGCTGGCGCCGTGACGCTCGCTGTCGCGCGCGCGCGCGCCGGCGCCGGCCCCGCGGACACGCCGGAGCAGGGCCTTTACGGCGATGCGCTCGGATTCTCGTCGGCGCTCGGTTACGCGGCTTACCTTCTCATCGTGCGACACCTGGGCGGGCGCGTCAGCACCGGCGCCGTGATGCTGATCGCGACAACGGCCGCTGCCGTTTATGCGCTGATCTTGTGCCTCGTCGTAGGCGAGACGTTGTTGCCCCGCACGCTGGAGGGTTGGCTGGTGCTCGTCGGCTTGGGGGTTGTGGTGCAGGCTGGCGCGCAGGGCCTCATTGCATATGGCGTCGCGCGACTGCCTATCGCGGCTTCCACAATAATGCTGTGGATGCAGCCCACCACGGCGGCCATCTGGTCATGGATATTGTTCGGCGAAGCCCTTGGGCCGCTGGCGCTCTTCGGCGCCACGCTCATACTTGCCGGCGTGTTCGTGGTGCAGCGCGCGCGGCAATGATCAATGATGCAACGGCCGCATCCAGCGCGGCATCGGACACGCGGCTTCGCGATCGTTGTCGCACGGCGCGGTGGCGTACACGATCTCTGCGCGGCCGATCAGGTTTTCGATCGGCACAGGCCCCATGCCGGACCAGCGACTGTCGAGCGAGTTGTCGCGATTGTCACCCATGAAGAACACATGCCCCTCGGGCACTGTATAGGGGCCGAATTCGTCCAGGGCGCCGGTGTCCGTGAGGTTGTACGCAGAGTGGGTCGCCCCGCCTGGCAGCGCCTCTTCGAAGCGCTGCGCCCATTGGCGACCGCCTTCAGGTTGGATTCGCCGGATCAGCATCTGAGCGCCCCCGGTTTCAGCCCGCTGTCCGTTGATGATGAGCGCGCCGTTGCGCACCGCGATCACATCTCCAGGCAGTCCTATCGCGCGCTTGATCAAAACTTCGCCGCTGACCGGATGAATGAAGACAACGACATCGCCGCGGCGCGGCAAGGTCTCGAACAGCCGCCCTTCGCCGCGAGGTAGCAGAGCGCCGACATTGAACGGCAATGAATAGCGGCTGTAGCCGTAGCTAAACTTCGAGACCGCTACGTAGTCGCCCACCTCGAGGTGGGGCGCCATGCTCTCCGACGGGATACGATAATTGGCGAACGCCAGCGTCGTGAACGCGGCATAGGCGAGGAACGCGCCGGCTATGGTCTTGGCCCAATCCAGGGTCTGCGCCTTCCAGCTCAGCGCTTCGCGATCGTGCTTCTGCATGGCCGTCCTCTTCAATACGATGAAGCCTGCCGTCGCCAAATGGCAACTTCAAGACCGCAGGGCCGCAGGGCTTGTCGTTCGTCGAATTGGGCGGCACACCTGTCGCGCATAGGCGGCGAGGGGCAAAAATGGGACGCGCACTTTCGGCGCTTGCGAACGCGATTCGGGACGTCGCGTTCGGTCGCCTGACGCTCTTGGCGCTGGTGAACTTGGTGCTCGCCGGCGCCATTGCGGGCGGGGCTATCGTCGGCGCAATGCGCTACTTGGTGCCCCTCATCCCTGAGGCCGAGGGGTGGCTTGGCTGGACTTTCGACACAGCCCAATTTCTGCTCGGCGCCGGTTCTGTGGTGTTGGCGATTGCGCTGTCGCCGGCCGCATCGATGGTGATTGGCGGCATGCTGTTCGACTTCGCCGCGGAGCGCGTTGAAAAGGCCATTGGCGCGCCCCAAGCGCGGCCGCCGTCGCTGCTGATCGGCCTGGGTAACGGCCTGCGCATCGCGCTGCCGGCGCTGCTGCTGAATTTGCTGGCGCTTCCATTCTACCTCGTCCCGGTCGTCAACGCTGTCGTTTTCTATGGGCTCAACGGCTATCTGATGGGCCGCGAGTATTCGACGCTCGCGGGCACGCGGCGTGGCCTGAGTTTTCGCGACGCGCTGAAGATGCGCCGCAGCATGCGCCTGTCGGTGTTTGTGATCGGTCTCGCCTGTTCGATCGTGCCGTTCGTCGGCCCGCTGGTGGCGGCAAGCGCCATGACACGCCTCATACATGCTCGCGTGATCGAATCGGCGCGCGGCGGAGGGGCGGCGTCGATTAGACAGCGGCGTTGACCAAGATCGCGGCGCGCGCATGGTTGGCGCGCTAATCCTTCCGCCAGAAACGGTAGGTGCTGAGCACGTCGAAACCTTCTCGCCGATACAAATGCACTGCCGGATCGTTCGCGGCGTCCACCTGCAGAAAGGCGCAGTTCGCGCCGCGCGCATGCGCCCAATCCAACAACGCGCGCAGCACCGCCTGGGCGCGGCCCTGCCGGCGCGCTTGCGGGACTGTGCGCATCAGGAAAATGCCAGCCAAGCTCCCTGCAACGGCGCTCATGCCGATAGCCAGCGGCGCCTCTACGCCGCACACGGCAAACGCCTTCGGCGCTGGCGCGCGCGCCGCGATCGCCCGCCGCTCTTCGAGATCGTCGGGATCGGGCGTCGACTCCGCCAACGCCTGTTCAAAAGCAGCCGACATATGATCGCTCAGTACAATCGTAGCGTCGGTCGCGCAGACCCCGCCCAGCGCGCGCATCATGATGAAGGTTGCCCTCTTGGGCGCATAGCCGCGCGCCTTCAGCGCCTCTGATAGATCCGACGGAGCAAAGGCGTCCTCGGTGAGCTTGAAGCGTGGCGGTAGCTTACGTGCCGCGTACCACTCTTCAGCCGCGCCGATAGCGCCGCCCACATCGCCGCCGCGCCAAGCCAGCGGCCACACCGCGTTGACCCGCCCCGTAACGCCGCTCGCGGCGCAAAACAACCAGCCCTCGTGTTCCCTGACCTCGGCAGGCGGCCAGGCGGCCAAAGTCGCGCGCTCGATGGCGATCGGATTCACGTGCGCGCCGCCACCAGTTGCACCACTTCGCTCATGATGCTGGTAATCTTGAAGTCTTTCGGCGTGTACACCGCCGCCACGCCCATTTGCCTGAGCGCCAGCGCATCCTCTGGCGGAATGATGCCGCCAACCACGAGCGGCACGTTCGCCATGCCCTCGCCACGCATGAGCTGCGCCACCTCGCGTACGAGATCGAGATGTGAGCCTGATAGGATCGACAGTCCGACCGCATGCGCGCCTTTCTCCTTGGCGCGCGTTACGACCTCGGCAGGCGTCGAACGTATGCCGTCATAGACGACGTCCATGCCAACGGCGCGCGCGCGCGCGGCGATCTGCTCGGCGCCGTTGGAGTGGCCGTCGAGGCCCGGCTTGCCGACCAGGAAGGTGAGATTGCGGCCAAGTTTCTCCGCGAGTTTCGCAACGTCCTGCTTGACGCTTTCGACGTCTTCGAGATCGCTGTCGATGACCAGAGCAACGCCGGTGGGCGGACGATACTCGCCGTAAACTTGGCGCAGCGCCTCGGCCCACTCGCCGGTGGTGACGCCGGCGCGTGCGCACGCGATGGAGGGCTCCATGACGTTGGTTTCTTCTTTTGCCGCCGCACGCAACGCCGCTAGCGCGGCTTCAACGGCTGCGCCGTCGCGGGTGTTGCGCCACGCTTTGAGGCGCG
>CAYRHK010000219.1:0-4523 GCA_964423825.1 uncultured Terricaulis sp.
GGCTGCGCATGATCGCCGCTTGCGAGGCGCCAGTCCCGACCAGCGACGCGCGCAGACGCCCGCGTCCTGCGATGCGGTCGAAACCGACGGCGTCACGCAACAATGGTTCAGCCTGGACGTTTTGCGCATCCATTTGCACGGCGATGCGCGGCGTAGATCCTGAGGCATCCGCAATGAAGCGGGCCGTGCCGGCGCCTTCGTACAACGAGAGCCGCGACAGCCGCGCGTCCGCCACCCCGTTGTTGACGCGCATCGCCATGGCCGCGTTGGTGAAGGTCATGCGCTGGAAGCGCAGCGCACCGAGCGTGAAAGCGATGTCTGCGTCGAAGGCGCGCAGACCTGTGAGGTCCATCGGCGCGGTGTCCCACGCCGTGTTCGCTTGCACGCCGCTTGCTTGCGCGCCTTCCGGCGGGGCCGGCAAATACATGTTGAGGTCGACGTTGGCGGCGTTGAGCGCGCCACGGATCAGCAGTTTGCCGCTCTCCTGGGTAACGAGCGTCAGCGCACCGCTTGCATCGATCGTGTCGAGCCTGAGCGCCAAATCGGTGAGCGCAGTTTCTTGCGCCAGATGCGCCATCTGGCTTTGCACGCGGAAGGCGCCGAAGCCCCCGCCTTCGCCCATTGGCGTGCCGTTCCAGGAGAGCACGCGTCGCAGGCTCGGGCCGCTGGCTTCGAGCGCGCCGGTGAGTGCGCCGGACGCGGCGTTGAAGGCGCCGTCAAAGGTCGCGTTCAACAGCTCGGACTCGATGGACGCCGTCATCGGCGTTTCAGCGTTCTCCATCACCGCGCGCGGATTGGTGATGGTGCTCTGAACATTGAGCCGCTCGTCGCGGTAGGTGAGCGCGGCTTCGAGCGTGGCCGGCTGGTCGAGCGATTGCAACGCTAGGCTCGCGTCCACATCCGAAAGCACAAGCGGTTCGCCTTCGGCGCCCTGGAAGCTGATCGTACCGTCGACGAGACGCACGTCTTCGAGGCGCAGATCTTCAATGGTGGCGGGCTGATCTTCGCTTTGCTCGGTGGGAAAGGTCCAGTTGTCGGTCTGATCTTGGTTGGCGCGGAGATTGAGTTCGGCGCCTTCGAAGATAAGTCGCTTCACTTCCACCGCGCCGCGCAACAATGGCAACAGCTTCACCGCGAATACGATGCGGTCGGCGGCCAGAAACGGCTGATCGGTCGGGAAGCCTTCCGGGTTGGAAAGCGAGGCTTGCTCGGCCGAGAAGCCAAGCGCCGGCCAGAAGGAGAGTTCCACCGAACCGAGCGTGAGGTCACGGCCGGTGGCCTCCTCGATGCGGCGTTCGGCTTCCTGGGCCGCGAGTTCTTTGGGGAAAAATACGACGAAGAGCCCGATGGCCAGTGCCAGGACGCCAACGACGGCGGCGAGGCTGATCCAGAGCGTACGCAGGCTGAACTTCATGGAACTCCCCTTGATCGCGCTTGATGTAGCGCGCCGAGGCGCAGAAATCGAGCCGGCTGCGCTTTGCGTGGACGCGGTTGGTGCGCTATCGCATCGCCCAATGAGCGGGTTCTTTTCCGAAATGTTCGCCGAGTTCGCGGCCCGCCGCCGCCGCTTGCGCGCCGCGCTGGGCGACCGCGGCCAGGGCCTGATCGAGTTCGTGATTTTCGGCGGCGTGCTGGTGGGCGCCTTGGGGCTGTTCGTCGGCCCCTGGATGCCGGCCGCGGCGCCGTGGGGCTTCGCCATCCCGCTTGTGTTCGTGGCGGGGTACTTGTTGATCGAGGCGCGTCGCCAACGTTCGCTTGCCGGCGCCAGAACGCGCTCCGGAGCCGTGCCGAAGGATGAGGAGGGCCGCACGCCGATGGACCGAATCGCCGCAGGCTACGATTGGCTCACGCTCGGCTGGTCGCTCCTGTGTGCGCTCCTCGGCGCGGCGGCCTTCGTGATCGCGTGGAGCGCCAAGCCGCCGGACCTGGAAAAGAATGCGCTCGACAATTGGACGCCGCCCGAAAGCGCAGTGTCGGTCGACTTGTCGCCTTGATCGTAGCGCAGATGGGGCGAACTGAACGGGGAGTCCATCGTGTCGCAACAGAACTCGATCGCGGGCATCATTCCCCGCGGATCGCTTGGGCTGAAACTGCTCCTGGTGTGCTTGCTGGTGCTGGCGATGGGCATTCCGCTGCTCGTGGTGGCGGGCCTCGTCGGCGAACGTGAGACCCGCGCCGCGCAAGTGACAGCCCAGATCGGCGCCGGCGCCGGTGGGGCGCAGATTGTCGGCGGGCCGATGCTGGTGGTGCCTTATCAGCGAACCGTCGACGTGACTGACGACCAGGGCCGCGTGCAACGGCGTGTCGAGCGTGGCTCCTACGTGGTGTTCGCCGAAACCGGCAGCGCCGACGCCGCGCTCAGCGTTGAGGAACGCGCGCTGGGCATCTATCGCGCCGCGATCTATTCGGCGACCACATCGTTCGAAGCGCAATTCAATACCGATGCCGCGATCGAAGGCATAGACCCGGCTTATGCTCTGGATTGGCGCCAGGCGCGCGTGGTGATGTTCGTCAGCGACAGCCGCGCGATCACCAATGCAGCCGAGTTGCGCTTCGCGGATGGGCGCACGGCGACGTTCGAGCCGATCTCGGACCTCGCCCTGGTGGCGCCGGAGCCGAACGTCGCTGCACCGAGTTTTTTCGGGCGCCCCGATTATGTCGGTCCCACTACGTTGCAAGGCTTCGCCGCACCCGCCGGCTTGACCGGGCCGAGCGATTTCGCGGTCTCCACCACGCTTGAGCTGACCGGCGCGCAACGCTTTTCGTTGGCGGCGTTCGCGCAGGACACCACCGCCACCATTCGCGGCGATCGCAGCGACGTGCGCGCCGAGGGCTACTTCCAGCGTCGCGAGCTTTCGGTGAGCGAAGGCGGAGACGGCGAGCAGGGCGCATTCAACATTTCCTGGCGCGTGCCGTTCGTGGCGCGCGGCGTGCAGAAGGCAGCCGACCTTGCGGTTTTCAACCTGGGCACAACCGGCGGACGCGACATGGCCGTCAGCTTTGTGGCGTCAGACGACGTCTATCAGGGCGTGGCGCGCGCGGTGCGCTATGGCATCATGTTCATCGGCATCGTGTTCCTGGCGACGCTGATCTTCGAGGCCGTGAGCGGCAAGCGCGCCCACCCGGCGCAGTACATATTGGTCGGCTTGGCGCAGTGCGTCTTCTACCTGCTGCTGCTTTCGGTCACCGAGATCATTGGCTTTGCGACGGCGTTCGCGATCGCGGCCACGGCGACGGTGCTGCTGCTCGCCTTCTACGCAGGCGCCTCGTTCCGCTCGTGGGAGGTGGGCTTGCGTGCGCTGCTTGGCTTGGCGGGCCTCTACGGCGCCATGTACGTGCTGATGACGCTTGAGGACTATGCACTCCTGGCCGGCTCGGTGGTGACGTTCGTGGTGATCGCCGCGACCATGATCGCGACCCGGCGGATCGATTGGTACGGGCAGAGCAACAAGCCAGTCTAGCGCACCGCCTTGCGCTTTTATTGGATGCGCGTTATTCTTACTTGTATAGGTAAGAAATATGCGCATTACATCGAAGGGCCAAGTGACTATCCCGCAGGACGTGCGCGAACGCGCCGGCTTCATGCCTGGCACCGACGTGGAGTTCAGAGTCGACGCCAAAGGGGTCGTGCGGCTCGTGAAGGCCGAAGCGCGGCGCGGAAAGAAGTCGCGCGGCGCAGCCTTGGTGTCGCGTATGCGCGGGCAGGGCGCGTTCGCGATGACAACGGATGAGGTCATCGCGCTGATGCGCGGGCCAGCGGCGGACGAGGATACGCGTCGGCGGCGATGATCCTGGTCGACAGCAATGTCATCATCGATGTGATGTCCCATGACCCCGCGTGGGGCGCTTGGTCCGCGGCGGCGCTGGCGGATGCGGCTGACAGCGACGAGATCGCGATCAACCCCATCATCTATGCCGAGATAGCGTTTGGCTTCGAAACCATGACCGCGCTGGATCAAGCCTTGGGGGCTGGTGATTTTAGGCGGCTGGCGTTGCCTTATGAAGCCGGCTTTGTCGCGGGCAGGGCGTTCGTGGAGTATCGGCGACGTGGCGGCGTGCGCACCTCGCCGCTCCCGGATTTTTACATCGGCGCTCACGCGGCCATTCAAGGTTTGAGCCTGCTGACGCGCGATCCAAGGCGCTACCAGAGCTACTTTCCAGGCGTTCGGCTGATATCGCCCTAAGCGGCTTTTTGCGCGCTTGACGGGCGTGGCGGCGCTCGCCACGGTCTTGCGTCATGGTTGAACTTACGCTGCCCAAGAACGCCGAGGTCAAACCCGGCAAACGCCACGTCGCCCCCAAAGGCGCCAAGCGCACGCGCGAATTCCGCATCTACCGCTACGACCCCGAAGCGGGCGAGAACCCGCGCTGGGACATTTACAAAGTCGATCTCGACAGCTGCGGGCCGATGGTGCTCGATGCCCTGATCAAGATCAAGAACGAGGTCGACCCGACGCTGACCTTCCGCCGCTCGTGCCGCGAAGGCGTGTGCGGCTCGTGCGCGATGAACATCGGCGGGCGCA